>NZ_JAAYXO010000211.1 GCF_012515855.1 Gordonia sp. (in: high G+C Gram-positive bacteria) | reverse complement strand
TCCGGCTTCCTGCAGGACTACCCGATCGAGCAGTACATCCGCGACTCGAAGATCGACTCGCTGTACGAGGGCACCACCGCCATCCAGGCGCAGGACTTCTTCTTCCGCAAGATCATCCGCGACAAGGGCCAGGCACTGGGTCACATCGCCGGCCAGATCCAGGACTTCATCGACAACGGCAAGGGCTTCGACGCGGAGCGCGCGCTGCTGAAGACCGCCAACGAGGACGTCCAGGCCATGGCGGCCAAGCTCACCGGCTGGCTGATGGGCGCCCAGGAGGATCCCAAGAAGCTGTACCTGGTCGGCACCGCCTCGGTGCGCTTCCTGATGTCGGTCGGCGACCTGATGATCGGCTGGCTGCTGCTGCGCCAGGCCGTCGTCGCGCAGGCCGCACTGGACAACGGCGCCTCCGGCGACGACAAGGCGTTCTACGAGGGCAAGGTGGCCTCGGCCCAGTTCTTCGCCAAGAACATGCTGCCGCTGCTGACCTCGCTCCGCCAGGTGATCGACAACAACGTCGACAACGACATCATGGATCTCGACGAAGCCGCGTTCTGATTCGGTTTCACCAAGCAGCCTGAAGACAAGAGAACCCCGCCGGTCGTCCGGCGGGGTTCTCTGCGTCGACTACCGTCGAATCAGTTCGATCGCCTTCACAGATACCCGAGGACGCCATGGCCACCCCCGCGACCGCTCCGCCGGACGCAACCGCTTCCACCCATCCGCAGCGTTGGGCGTTCGCGCTGCTGCTGGCCCTTCTGGCCCTGGCGCTCGGCTGCTCCGGATTGCCGTCGCCCCTGTACCCGATCTACCAGCAGCAATGGGACATGAGCCCGCTGACCATCACGGTGATCTTCGCGGTGTACGCGATCGGCGCCCTGGGAGCGGCCCTGACGGTCGGACCGATCTCCGACGCCGTCGGCCGCAAGCCGGTCTTGATCACCGCTCTGGTGTCGATCCTCCTGGGACTGGCGCTGTTCCTGATCGCGAACACCGCGTGGGTGCTGATGGTCGCACGGTTTCTGCATGGTGCGGCGATCGGCGCGATCACCGTGACCGCGGGTGCGGCCCTGCTCGACGTCCGCCCGCTCGCCGGCGCGCGCAACGGGGTGGCGAGCGGAATCGCCTTGAACATCGGAATCACCATCACGGTCCTCAGCGCCGCCGCGGCCGCCGAGTGGGCCACCAACCCGCTGCGCGTTCCCTATGCGGTGGTCGGAGTCGTGGTCCTGGCGATGCTCGCCGCAGTCATCGCACTGGCGGAACCGCACGTCGACCGCCCCGGCGGCCGCATCCGCGTGCAGCGACCGTCGATCCCGAGGGAGATCCGCTCGGACTTCTGGTTCTCCGGCATCGGGATCATCACCGCATGGTCGGTACTCGGCGTCTTCATGAGCCTGTACCCGTCGCTGACCCAGCAGGCGACCGGCCACACCTCGGCGATGTTCGTCGGCGTGGTCATCGGCATCATGGCCGCCGCCGCGGCCACCGCGCAGTGGCTGGGGAAAGGCCTCGACCCTCGACGCGCCGCGATCGTCGGTGACCTCGGCATGATCGCCGCGCTGCTGTGCGCCATCTGGGCGCTGCGGAGCGGTTCGACGACGTTCGTCGTGGTCGACGCGATCGCCCTGGGCGGCACCTTCGGCCTGGCTTTCGGCGGGTCGCTGCAGCACCTCAACAACGTGGCACCACCCGACGCCCGCGGCCGGGTGATGAGCGCCTACTACCTGCTCGGCTACCTCGCGATGGGCATCCCGACCGTTGTCGCGGGCGCTTTGGCCTCGCGCTACGGCACGGCTGCGATCTTCCCCTGGTTCGCCGGCACCGTCGCTGTCGCCTGCCTGGGCGCAGCGATCCTCGGCGCACTGGGCACGCGCACCGCCCCGCCCGTCGAGAGCGACGTGCCGCTCTGACTCCGCAAGCCTCATGTGGCGGAAGCCACAGGATCAGTTAGCAGTCATTGTGCTAACTTGTTAACTGTCAGAGCGGATCGAAGTTCCGCCCTTCCAGATACAGAGGAGCAACACCATGGCCGCACAGACCGCCGCAACCACGTTCACCAACGCGATCGACGCATCGACCAAGCAGGTCGAGGACGTCCAGGCCGCACTGCTGAACACCGTCAAGCAGAGCACCCTCACTTCGATCGACATCTACGAGAAGTCGGTCAGCACCCTCCTCGACCTCCAGAAGAAGTTCATCGTCACCACCGACATCCCGGCAATCGACGACCTGATCGCAGCGCAGACCAAGCTGGTCGGCGACGTCAACGCAGCCGGCCTCTCCGTGGCTCGCTCGGTTTTCGCGTAACAGCGCCGAACCACGCCGACGGCGCGAACCCCACCCCCAGGGTTCGCGCCGTCGGCGTTTCCGTCCGTATACCGTCCAGCCATGTGATCGACACCACGAAGATAAGTTAGCAGTCATCATGCTAATCTGTTAACTGTCAGAGCGGATCACAGTTCCGCCCTTCCAGATACAGAGGAGCCACACCATGGCCGCACAGAACGCCGCAAACAAGGTCACCGACGCGATCGACGCTTCGACCAAGCAGGTCGAGGACGTCCAGTCCGCACTGCTGAACACCGTCAAGCAGGGCGCCCTCGCTTCGATCGACATCTACGAGAAGTCGGTCAGCACCGTCCTGGACCTCCAGAAGAAGTGCATCGTCAGCACCGGCGTCCCGGCGATCGACGACCTCGTCGCAGCGCAGACCAAGCTGGTCGGCGACCTCAATGCGGCCGGCGTCTCCGTGGCCCGCTCGGTGCTCGCGTAACAGCACCGCACAACGCCGACGGCGCGAACCCGATCCCGGGTTCGCGCCGTCGGCGTTTTCTGCTCGGCCGACCGATCAGCCGTCGTCCTTGGCGGTCCCGCGTCGCCGATTCGCGATCGTCACCTCGGTAAAGGTCTGATACATCTCCTCCAGGGCGCCCCGCTGCGCACGCGTGAGGTCCGGATCCCGACGGATGGCCGTGATCACCTCCGACGGCCCCTCCGGGTCCGACTTCCGCGTGGACATCGCGAGCGAATCGGCCGACAGGTGCAACTGATCAGCGATGGCCTCGAGCACCTTGTCGCTGGGCTCTCGGAGATTCCGCTCGATCTGCGACAGGTACGGGTTCGAGATTCCGACGATCTCGGCGAGCTTGCGCATCGGCATTGCCGTCAACTCGCGCTGAGTTCTGATCAGCTCGCCCAGCGACGGCGGCTGGAAGTCCCTGTCGTTCATGCGCCCATGATATCGAGGCTCGACCTGGAGCGAATCGCCCTCGCCGGCACGCGACGCTAGTCGCCGTCGATCCCCAGATCCACCAGCAACTCTTCGGCGATGCGTTCCAGGTCGGCTCGGATGGTCGACGTGTCGGCGCCCGGCGGCACCAGAACTTCCAACTGCGCCTCGAACAGCATGCCGCCCGCCATCGGGGCCTCGCGTGTCCCGGTGACCATCTTCTCGATGGTGACCCCACTGGCGCTGAGCGCGGCGGACAACTCGTGCACGATGCCCGGGCGGTCGTTGCCGAGGACGCCGATGGCGAGCGACGACCACTCACCCGCACGCGCCACCGACTCGCCCGCCGAGTGCACCACCACTTCGAGCAGGCCTTCGAGGTTGGTGACGGCGGTGATGAGCTCGCCCGAGTGGTCCTGCGGAACTGTCACGACGACGATGCCCGCAAACTTTCCCGCCAACTGGGCGAGCTGACTGCGCTCCCAGTTGCCCCCGTTGGCCGCGACGGCGTCGGCCAACGCCGAGACCAATCCCGGGCGGTCGTCACCGATCACCGACATCACCAGATTTCGCATGGGTGAAGCGTATCCCGGCCGGTCGACGATTCGCATCGGTCTGCGAATTCACGCGTCGCACAACGAGTTTCGCGCCTGACTCGAATCAGCGAAAATTGCACTCCGATAAGGGTTCTGAATTCGCGATACTCAATACCGATAGCCTACTCGCGAGTACGGCGCTAACCCTACTTATGAGTAACTCCTAGCGACGTGGAGATCCAGGAGAGCCGTCGGACAATCTGACCTCTGAACAGCGCAGATGCCGACCATCGTCCGTCAGTCAGATTCCTCACAGAACGTAGCGATCAGCATTTGAATCACTTAGATTGAATTCATCAGATAAGACGATCTCCACGCCAGTCACTGGACGACCGAATCGCTTTAGTCCCCGATCCGAATCACATTCACACACTGATCGAATAGCCGATTGATGTCGGCGTTCACCATGTTAGGACGACGTGACCACTTCCCCCGACAACGGCACTCCCACCGCGACTCGACGCATCCGCATCGCCGAACTCCCGTCCTTGACCGACCAGGAACTGGGAACGTCGAAGCGCATCCGGATCACCCAGGAACAGGTGAACGCGTTCGCCGACGCGACCGGTGATCACCAGTGGATTCACGTCGATCCCGAGCGTGCCAAGGACGGACCGTTCGGGACCACCATCGCGCACGGGTACCTCACCCTGTCGCTCACCGTCCCGCTGTTCTGGGATCTCCTCGACGTCGACGACGCCGCGCAGATCATCAACTACGGCCTCAACAAGGTACGGTTCCCCGCGCCCGTGCCGGTGGGATCCGAGGTGAGTGCCTCGGCCCGTGTCGTCGCCGTCGACGCGGTGACCGGCGGCTGGCAGCTCACCGTCGCGCTGACGTTCAACGCGGAAGGCGTCGACCGCCCGGTCTGTGTTGCCGAGATGATCATGCGCTACCTCGGCGACGTCGACTGAGCCGTCACGCTCCGCGCCACCCTCCCCGTGCACTAGAGCTCGAGCCCGACCAGCAGTGAAACAGGATATGAAGAACTCTCTCGTCAACCGAATCAGCGCCGAGATCGACCCCATCGGCTTCTTGGAAGCGACCGCCCGCACTGTCGGAGCCTCGGCGAAGAACCCGCTCGGCATCGCCCGGGCCACCGGCGACTTCGCCGCGCGGATGGGCAAGATCCCCGGCGCCGCGACCCGCGTGACCCTCGGGCTCGGCGATGCTCCCCGCTGCCCGGAGTCGGCGCGCGACCGTCGCTTCTCCGATGTCGCCTGGAACGAGAACCCCGGGTACTACACGATCGCAGAGACCTACTTCGCAGCCCGCAGCTACGCCCTCGACCTCATCGAGGCCGGCGAGGGCGATCCGGCCACCACCGCCAAAGCCAAGGCGTTCGTCGAGATGGTCTGGGATGCGATCTCCCCGTACAACTCGCCGCTCACGAACCCGAAGGTCCTCATCAAGGCGATCAACACCGGCGGCAAGTCGCTGGTCCGCGGCGCCCAGCACGCACTGTCCGACGTGGCCACGCGCAACGGCAAGCCGCTCCGCGTCGACATGGACGCCTTCACCGTGGGCGAGAACATGGCATGCACTCCCGGCCAGGTGGTCTACCGGAACGAGCTGATGGAGCTCATCCAGTACGCGCCGCAGACCGAGGACGTGCACGCGGTCCCGATGCTCGCCAGCCCGCCGTGGATCAACAAGTACTACGTGATGGACCTGGCGCCCAACCGCAGCCTCATCGAATGGGCTGTTCAGCACGGACGCACGGTGTTTGCGATCTCGTACCGCAACCCCGATGCGAGCATGAGCTCGGTGACCTTCGACGACTACCTGGAACTCGGTATCCGGTCGGCGCTCGACGTGATCCAAGAGATCACCGGTGCTCCGAAGGTCGATCTGACGGCCGTCTGCCTCGGCGGCGCGATGTCGGCGATCGCCGCGGGCACCGGCGACGAACGCATCGGCAACCTGACGCTGATCAACACGCTCCTGGACTATTCGGATCCCGGCCAGCTGGGCCTGATGACCGACCCCGACACCCTCGACAAGCTCGAGACGATGATGGCCAAGCGGGGCTATCTGCCCGGCTCGTCGATGGCGGACACCTTCGACATCCTGCGCGCCAACGACCTGATCTTCGACTACTGGGTGTCACGCTGGATGCTCGGCGAGGAGCCGCCCGCCTTCGACCTGCTCGCGTGGAACGAAGACGCGACCAACATGCCCGCCGCCATGCACATCCAGTACCTGCGCCAGCTGTACGGCGCGAACCTGCTGGCCAAGGGTGAGTTCGAGATCTGCGGCGAGACCGTCGACCTGAGCAAGTTCCCCGGCGAGGTCTACGTGGTCGGCGCGATCAACGACCACGTGGTGCCGTGGACGTCGTCGTACGCCGGCGCTCGGCTGTTCGGTGACGGCGTTCGCTACGTGCAGTCCAACGGCGGCCATATCGCGGGCATCGTGAACCCGCCGAACAAGCGGAGCTGGACGGCCGCGGTGGGCGAGCCCGAGGCTCCCGAGCAGGAGCCCATGCCCGCCGATCCCGCCGCGTGGCGCGACGCCGCCACCGTCCAGGAGCACTCCTGGTGGGAGGACTGGGTTCGCTGGTACACCCCGCGCGCCGGCGAACGTCAGGCGCCGCCGACCATGGGCAGCGAGGCCAACCCGCCGCTCGCCGCGGCTCCCGGCTCGTACGTGCTGGGCTGACGGCTACCGCACACGAAAGAACGGCGCGACCCTCTCGGTGAGAGGGTCGCGCCGTTCTGCGCTGTCTGCGGTTCGAGTCCGCTTACTTCGGAGGCATCCGGATGCCGCCGTCGACGCGGACGACCTCGGCGTTCATGTACGAGTTGGTGATGAGCTCCTCGACCATCGAAGCCAACTCGTCCGGCACGCCCAGGCGCTTCGGGAACAGGACGCTCTCGCCCAGCTTGGCCTTGAAGGCCTCCGACTCGGGGCCGGTGCCGTAGATCGGGGTGTCGATCAGGCCGGGGGCGATGCAGTTGACGCGGATGCCCGCAGCCGAGAGGTCGCGTGCGACCGGCAGGGTCATGCCGACGACGCCGCCCTTGGACGACGAGTACGCGGCCTGGCCGATCTGACCGTCGAACGCGGCAACCGACGCGAGGTTGACGATCGCGCCGCGCTCACCGTTCTCGTTCGGCTCGTTGCGGCTCATGGCGGTGGCGGCCAGACGCACGCAGTCGAAGGTGCCGATCAGGTTGATGGCGATGACCTTCTTGTAGAGGTCCAGGTTGTGCGCCGAGGCGAACTCGCCGTCGCGGCCGATGGTGCGCTGCGCCCAGCCGATGCCCGCCGAGTTCACGACGGCCTTCAGCGGTCCGAGCTCGACGGCCTTGTTGATCGCGGCCTCGATCTGCGCGGTGTCGGTGACGTCGACGGCGACGAACGCGCCGCCGATCTCCTTGGCCAGGGCCTCGCCGTCTTCGGCCTTGAGGTCGGCGATGACGACCTTGGCACCCTGCGCAGCGAGTCGGCGGGCCGAGGCCGCACCGATGCCCGACGCGCCGCCGGTCACGATTGCACTTGCTCCATTGATATCCATGTTTCGGAGCTTATATCTCCGTGAGCGAGGCCACGGCAGTGGGCCTAGAACATGTTCTGTTCGGGGCCTTCTCGTATTTGAATCCCCGATTCGGGCCGATTCGCCGATTTCGCGCGAGTTCTCGCCGTATCGGGGATTCAAATCCGAAACGTCAGCCGCAGCGGACGATCGGCTCCGGGGCGTACTGCTTGATCCGCGTCTCGCGACTGATCTCACGACCGGTCTTCGCGCTGGTCACGATCCGTGTGTCCGACGCAGTGAAGCCGGGGGCGCCGCCGCTCGGCACGCAGTCGGCGGATGCAGGCACCTGCACCTCGGAGGGCGAGGTCGGATCGGTGCGCGGACCGGTCACCGATTCCACCTCGACGGTCTTGGTGCTCCACATGCGGACCGTCACGCTCGACGGGCTCCACGAGGTGTCGATCACGATCCCGTACTTGGTGTTGTTCTTGAACTGCAGGTCGATGGCGCCCTCGAAGACCGTCGCCTCGCGTGCTTCGGGATACCGCGAGATGTAGTAGTCGTGCTCGGTGTGCGCGACGTCCTCGAGGCCTGCGAAGTAGGCGGCGTTGTACAGCGTCGTCGCGAACTGCGAGATGCCGCCGCCCACCGCCTTCGACGGGCGACCGTGGTCGATGATCCCCGACTCCACGTAGCCCTGCGCGGTACCGCGCGGGCCGGTGTAGCCGTTGAGGGAGAAGGTCTCGCCGGGCAACACCAGCGCACCGTTGACCTCTTCGGCGACCAACCGGATGTTCTCTCCCGACGGTCCGCTGAAACCGCCCGTGGTGAACTCCGAGACCACCTCGCGGACGCCGAGGCCGCGCGCCCGCTTGGTATCGACCTTGGGCTTGGTGATCTTGTACGCCACCCGACCCGATCGATCGTCCTCGGAGACGACGAGCTTCTCCATCACGTCGGCCGTCCGGCGCCAATCGACCTTGGCGCCCTCGGCGGACGGAACCACGGTGGGGGTGCCGCCGCCGACGCGGAAGCTCGCGTTCACCGGCTCGGACTCGGTGGACGCCGCACGCTCACCGAGAACCTCCCTGGCCTTCTTGGGGTCGACCTGCGCGACGAGGCCGCCCTTGCCGTCGGGGACGAACGTCACCAACTCGCCGGCTTCCCGCGGCGACACGATCACCCGGCTGCCACGGCCCGCGAGCGGAACCGCCGACGCCGTCACCTTCTGCGCGGGGCCGTCGAGTGCCGCCTGAACCGTCTCCGCCGATACCGTCGGGGCGAACGGCTCCATCGCCAACTCCACGGTGCGCCCACTGAGCCAGGTCTGGGAGATCGTGGTCTTGGCGGCGGCGCGGTCGATGCGCAGCCCCTTCGACGGGAAGTCGCCGACGGCCTCGAGCCCCTCGAAGTGCACTCCGCCTTCCACCGCGGCCTTCTCCAGCTCACCGCGATGTGCGTCGAGTTCGGCGTTGAACTTCTCGTCGTCGATCTCGACCACCGGTACCACGCTGCGCGTGACTCCGATCATGCCGAGGAATCGGTTCCACGGGTTCTTGGGCTGCTCCATCAGTCGGTCGAGCGTCGCTTCGATGTCGAAGGTCGCACCGAGCGCTGTCGGGTCGATGGCAGCCGAACCCGACTGGGTGGTGACCGAGATGGGCGCATGCGCGGCGGTCGTCAACGACGTCAGGACGGTGCGGGCCTCATCCTCGGAGAGGTTGCCCAGATCGAACTCGGCGATGTGCGCCCCACGCGCGGTGTGTCCGTGGCTGAGCGCCGCGTCGACCCCGAAGGCGACGCCGATCACCAGGAGACCGCCCACGATTCCGCGCACAATCCACCTACGGCGGTGGGCGGTGTCAGCAGAAGGAGTCACAACTATCGGATGGTAGACGCAAGTAAAGGCTCCAGCTGAACCGCCGGGTCGGGGGTCTGGCGGTTCAGCCGGAGCTACCTCGTATATAGGTCCGGCACCCCGGCGCGTTACACCCTCCGGGAAACATTCTTCTCACGTCTCGCCGAGGACCAGAAAGCCCCGGTCAGCGGACTGTTGCCAGTCCGGCCGACCGGGGCTCCGGTGGTGATGCCTGCGTCGATCAGCCTTCGACGATCGCCGTGACGCCCTGGCCGCCCGCGGCACAGATCGAGACCAGCGCACGACCGCCGCCGTTCTCCTTGATCTGCTTCGCGGCCTGCGCGATGATGCGACCGCCGGTGGCGGCGAACGGGTGGCCCGCAGCCAGCGACGAGCCGTTGACGTTGAGCTTGCTGCGATCGATGGCGCCCAGCGCCTTGTCGAGCCCGAGACGCTCGGTGCAGTACTCCTCCGACTCCCACGCCTGCAGGGTGCACAGCACGACGGAGGCGAAGGCCTCGTGGATCTCGTAGAAGTCGAAGTCCTGCAGGGTGAGGCCGTTGCGCTCCAGCAGACGCGGGACCGCGTAGGTCGGAGCCATCAGCAGACCGTCGGGACCGTTCACGTAGTCGACGGCCGCGGTCTCGGTGTCGCGCAGGTAGGCCAGCACCGGGAGCTTCTTCTCCGCTGCCCACTCGTCGGTGGCCAGCAGGACGGCCGACGCGCCGTCGGTCAGCGGGGTGGAGTTGCCCGCGGTCATGGTGGCATCGCCGAGGCTGACGCCGAAGACCGGCTTCAGGGTGGCCAGCTTCTCGACGGAGGAGTTCGGGCGCAGGTTCTCGTCACGGGTCAGGCCCATGAACGGCGTGATGAGGTCGTCGAAGAAGCCGCGGTCGTAGGCCGCGCCCATCTTCTGGTGGCTGGCTGCGGCGAGTTCGTCCTGGTCGGAACGGGTGATGCCGAACTCCTTGGCGGTGATCGCCGCGTGCTCGCCCATCGACAGGCCGGTGCGCGGCTCGCCGTTCTGCGGGATCTCGATGCCGAGCTTGGTGGCCAGGCCGAGGGCTGCCTTGATGCGATCAGCCGTGCTCTTGGCGCGGTTGACCTCGAGCATCTGGCGGCGCATGCCCTCTGAGACGGCGATCGGGGCGTCGGAGGTGGTGTCGACACCGCCGCCGACGGCGGCGTCATAGCGGCCGTTGGCGATGCCGTCGGCCACGATCTGGATGGCCTGGAGGCCGGTGCCGCAGGCCTGCTGCACGTCCATGGCCGCGGTGTACGGCGACAGCGACGAACCGAGGACCGACTCGCGGACCAGGTTGAAGTCGCGCGAGTGCTTCAGCACGGCGCCGCCTGCGACCATGCCGAGCTGCTCGCCCTGCAGGTTGAAGCGGCTCACGAGGCCCTGCAGGGCCGCGGTGAACATGTCCTGATTGCTGGCGGTGGCGTAGGCGCGGTCCTGGCGCGCGAACGGGATGCGGTTGCCGCCGATGATGGCGACCGGGCGCTGCTGGCGGGTTTCCGGCTTGCGGGGGGTGTACGAGGCCACGAAGCTCACTCCTGATGATTCTCGACGTCGACGGAATCGACCTTGCCTGTATTCTTACTCACGAGTAAGTTCCTTGTCGACTCCTGAAACCTGCGGCACATGTCACAGGCGCGCGGACTACTGCTCAACAGCGGGGTCCGCATAGGGTCTCCGGCAAGAAGGATTCCCGCCCATCAGGACATTGGAATTCGTTCACAGACATCTAAGGAGATAGTCGTGGCAGGCAACACCGACCTGTATTCGTCCCTCGTCAACAGCGGCCCGGGTGCGTTCATCGCATCTCGCGTCGGCCTCCCCCAGCCCCCGACCCTGCGCCGCTACTCGGCGTCGCAGCCGGCACTGGCCGGCCCGGTCCTGCTCGGCGGATCCGGCCGCCTGGTGGAGCCCGTCCGCGAGATCCTGACCGCGGGCGACGACTACACGCTCGTCGAGAACAACGCCGGCGGTCGTAGCGCGGACAAGCTGGGCGGCGTGGTCTTCGACGCCACCGGAATCACCACCGCCGCCGAGCTGGAGCAGCTCTTCGAGTTCTTCACCCCGACCATGCGCTCGGCGGGCAACTCGGCTCGCTACGTGGTTCTCGGAACCACGCCCGAGCTGGTCAAGTCGCCCGACGAGCACGTCGCACAGCGCGCCCTCGAGGGCTTCACCCGCTCGCTCGGCAAGGAGCTCCGCAACGGCGCGACCGCCCAGCTGGTGTACGTCTCGCCGAAGGCCAAGACCGGCGTGTCCGGCCTCGAGTCGACCCTGCGCTTCCTGCTGTCGGCCAAGTCGACCTACGTCGACGCCCAGGTGATCCGCGTCGGTGACGCCGAAGCCGCCTCGATCGAGAGCTGGGACAAGCCGCTCGCAGGCAAGGTCGCCCTCGTCACCGGTGCCGCTCGCGGCATCGGCGCCACCATCGCCGAGGTCCTCTCGCGCGACGGCGCGCACGTCATCGCCGCCGACATCCCCGCCGCGGGCGAGGCCCTGAGCGAGACCGCCAACAAGATCGGCGGCACCGCCCTGCCGCTCGACGTGACCGCCGCCGACGCCGGCGCCACCATCGCCGAGCACGTCCTGGAACGCCACGGCGGCCTGGACATCATCGTCAACAACGCGGGCATCACCCGCGACAAGCTGCTCGCCAACATGGATGCGGGTCGCTGGAACTCGGTCATCGCCGTCAACCTGATCGCACCGCAGACCCTGGTCAACGAGCTCGTCGAGCGCAAGGCCCTGCGCTCCGGCGGCGCCGTGGTCGACGTCTCGTCGATCGCGGGCATCGCGGGCAACCGCGGCCAGACCAACTACGGCGCCTCGAAGGCCGGCGTCATCGGCCTGGTGGACACCTACGCGCCGATCCTCGGCAAGCTGGGCATCACCATCAACGCCGTCGCACCGGGCTTCATCGAGACCGCCATGACCGCGGCCATCCCCCTCGCCACCCGCGAGGTCGGCCGTCGCATGAACTCGCTGCAGCAGGGCGGCCAGACCGTCGACGTCGCCGAGACCGTCGCGTACTTCGCCAGCCCGGCGAGCAACGCGGTCACCGGCAACGTGGTCCGCGTCTGCGGCCAGAGCCTGCTCGGCGCGTGAGCCAGGGACGCACGATGACCAAGACCGTCACCCTGAAGTCTCTCCCGGGCGCGGGCCAGCTGTACCCGAAGGCCGTGGCAGCCATGCTGCCGGTGATCGGCAAGCCGGCCCGGGTGAGCCCGACCGCGACGCTGCCGGACACCGTCTTCCGCATCGAGAACCTGCGGATCGACAAGGCTCAGCTCCAGGAGTACTGCCGCACCACCGGTCTGCAGTTCGGCGCCACCGTGCCGCTGCCGTACCTGTTCGTGCTGCAGTTCCCGCTCGCCATGAGCATCATGGTGACGCCGGAGTTCCCGTTCGGCGCG
The DNA here is from genome assembly GCF_012515855.1 of Gordonia sp. (in: high G+C Gram-positive bacteria). GTDB lineage: Bacteria > Actinomycetota > Actinomycetes > Mycobacteriales > Mycobacteriaceae > Gordonia. The sequence continues at coordinate 6,902 of NZ_JAAYXO010000211.1, read as the reverse complement.
GTCGGTTCGGTGCACGTCGAGAACAAGATCGAGCGCCTGCGGGCGATCGGCGTCGACGAGCCGCTCACCATCACCGCGCACGCCGAGAACCTGCGTGAGCACCGCAAGGGCATGCTGGTGGACGTGGTCTCGGAGTTCCGCGTCGGCCGCGAACTGGTGGCCGTGCAGACGGTGACCTTCCTGAAGCAGCAGCGCACCAGCCTCTCCGACGAGAAGCGCGGTCCCGCGCCCAAGGACACGGCCCCGCCGCCGCCCGACCGCGTGGTCAGCGTCGATCTGGGCCTGATCCGCCAGTACGCGGCCGCGTCGGGCGATCGGAATCCGATCCACATGGCCGATCTGTCGGCGAAGGCGTTCGGCTTCAACCGCGCCATCGCGCACGGCATGTGGAGTGCTGCGGCGCTGCTGGCCAACGTCGAGGCGCAGTTGCCGGAAGCCGTGGTCTACTCGGTGCGCTTCGGCAAGCCGATGTTGCTCCCCGCCAAGGTGAACATGTACACCACCAAGGTCGAGAACGGCTACGACCTCGCGGTGCTCAACCGGCGCAAGGGCTACCCGCACGTGACGGCGACGATCCGTCCTCGCGACTGACGTCCTCACCGGATACGCGTAACGCGTCGATTCCCGCACTTGGTCTGACCGAGTGCGGGAATCGACGCGTTATGCGTTGATCGAGTAGGCGCGCCAGGGCGCCCGTGCCTAGATCTCGTCGCCCACCGCGTCCGGGGCGACGCCGACGCCGCGGAGGCCGCGCCAGGTGATGCCGAGCAGCAGATCGGTGGCGCGTTCGAGGTCGATGTCGCCTTCCGCGATCCGGTCGGCGACGGCCTCGCCCGCGCCCACCAGCGCGACGGCGGTGAGCTCGAAGTCGAGATCGCTCGCCCCCGTCGTGGTGCCGCGCCGGATCAGGTCGGTGATCATCGCGGTGATGCTGGTGCGGCTGTCGGTGACGATGTGCGCGAAGCTGGTGGTGCCGATCGCCACGCGATACAGCAGACGCCACGACTCCGCGTTCTGGTAGACGAACCGGAGGAACTCGCGCACCAGCGTGCGGGCCTGGTCCTTCTGCCGCATCGACGGATCGAAGCCCTCGGCCATCGATTCCATGAAACGCCCGGACTCGCGGGCGATGCAGGCGCTGAACAGTTCGTCTTTCGACCCGTAGTACAGGTAGAGCATCGGCTTGGAGATCTTCGCCTCGGCGGCGATCACGTCCATCGACGTGTCGGCGAACCCGTTCGCGGAGAAGGCAGCAATGGCTGCATCGAGCATCTGCTGCTCCCGCACCGCGCGCGGCAGCCGTTTCGTTCCGCTGGCCATGCCCTCAACTTACCACTGAGTAAGGAGATCTCACGAGCAGCGCAGCACGCCCTTGGCCTTCAGGATCCGGACCACCGAGCGATCCACCCGCGCGGTCGAGAGCTTCCCGCCCTTGACCGCCTTCTCCAGGGTGTCGAGCACCGAACTCACGCGGTCGGTGCTGAGCCACAGGCCGACGTCGGAGCCCGCGGTGATCGACTTCAGCACGGCCTGCTCGATCGAGTACTTGTCGGTGATGGCCTTCATGCCGGAGAGGTCATCGGTGAACACCACACCGTTGAAGCGCGGGGCGTCGTACTTCTTGCCGCTGCGCAGCATGCCGATCGCGGCCGGGCTGATGCTGGCGGGCGTCTCCGGTCCGGTGAGGCCGGGGACGATCAGGTGTCCGACCATCACGCCCGCGTTGCCGGGGTCCTTGAGCAGCTCCCGGAACGGGACGAGGTCGCTGTTCTGGAGTTCGGCCAGGGGCGGCGTCACCACGGCGCCCAGGTGCGAATCGCCCGATCCGTGACCGTGTCCGGGGAAATGCTTGTAGACCGGCATGATGCCGGCCTCCTCGAGTCCCTTCGCGAATGCGCCCGCGTACTCGGTGACCTTCTCCGGGTCGTTCGAGAACGAGCGGTCGCCGATCACGGCATCGTCGGGCTCGTCGCTGACGTCGGCCGACGGCGCGAAGTCGACGGTGATGCCGAGCTTGGCCATCTTCTGTCCCGCCGACTTGGCCGCCTTGCGGACCTGCTCGGCGGTCATCGTCTCGCCCATCACCCGGGCCGACGGCAGGTCGATGCCGAGATCCTTCAGCCGGTTGACCCGACCGCCCTCTTGATCCACCGTCACCATCAGCGGAATGTCCCGGCTCTTGGACAGTTTTGACACCGAACCGTCGGTGAGCATCGTCAGGTCGGTCCAACTGCCGACGAAGACGCCGCCGATCTTCTCCTTCTTGACGATCTGTCGGGCATCGGCCGCATCGGTGACGCCGACCACCAGCATCTGCGCCAGCTTCTCCCGCAGACTCAGCTTCTTGAGCTCGTCCGCACCGCACGCCGCGGGCTTCGACGCCGCGCTGCTCGACGCCGGCGCGCTGGACTTCGACGCCGAAGCAACCGTGGACGACGATGCGGTCGCTGACTCCTGCGCCGGATCGTTGGAGCATGCGGTGGTGACGAACAGTCCGGCCGCGGCGGCGAGAGCGAGCAGCGCGCGACCGGCGCCGACACGGGGCGAGGACAGACGAGTGAGGTGACCCATCGGCCCAGTGTTTCACGTCGCATCGGCGCTTCACGACGGCGGCCGACGTCCGCAGGATGGTACTTTGGGGCCCATGCTGCGAGAACGTCTGATCTATGGTGCCGTCGCCGGCGTCGTCGGCGTCGTCGTCGGCATCGGTGCGGTGTTCCTCGGCGGCCAGCTCGCCGCGGAGAACAAGCCCTCCACCGACGTGAACAGCTTCAACGCGGAGAACGGCTTCGTCCAGGGATCGGTCGACTACGGATCCCGCGGCGGCGGCGACGGCGCCAACCACTGACCGGTGACGCCACCCGGCGCTCCGGTGACAGGAAGCCCGTCGGCGTGAGGTCCCCCGACCGCACCCTCGACCATCGCGACGGCATCATCGTCGCCGCGGTCGCCCTGCTGATCTCCTTTCTGCAGCGGCCCGGACTCGTCTCACCCGACACCAAGCTCGATCTGACCGCCGACCCGATCGGCTTCCTGACCCGCGCCGCGCACATCTGGTCGCCGGACGCCCCGATGGGGCAGGTACAGAACCAGGCGTACGGCTACTTCTTCCCCCACGGACTGTTCTTCGCGATCGGCGACCTCCTGCACCTGCCCCCGTGGATCACTCAGCGGTTCTGGTGGGCCCTGCTGCTGATCGTCGGATTCATCGGCATGGTGCGCGTAGCCGAAGCACTGCGCATCGGGTCCTTCGCCTCCCGCATCATCGGCGCGAGTGTCTTCGTCCTCGCTCCGCGCGTGATGACCACGCTCGGCACCATCTCGTCCGAGACGCTCCCGATGATGCTGGCGCCGTGGGTGCTGCTGCCGGTGATTCGCGTCCTCGACACCACCCGCGACGACGGCGAACAACGTCCGGTGTGGCAAGAGGCCGCGCGGTCGGCGTGCGCCATCGCGCTGATGGGGGCGGTGAACGCCGTCGCGACCGCCGCGGCGGTCCTGGTCTCGGTGATCTGGTGGCTGCTCGCGACCTTCGCTCGCGACGCCGATCGTCGTCGGGCTCTCGTGTTCGGCGCCTGGTGGCTGCTCGGGATGGCCGCAGCGTGTCTGTGGTGGATCGTCCCCCTGCTGATCCTGTCGCGGATCTCGCCGCCGTTCCTCGACTTCATCGAGTCGGCGAACGTCACCACCGAGTGGACGTCGCTGACCGAGGTGCTGCGCGGGACCGATTCGTGGACCCCGTTCGTCTCTCCGGAGCGAGCCGTGGGGGCCGTCCTGGTCTCCGAGCCCGCGGCCGTTCTCGCGACCGGACTGCTGGCCGCGGCGGGCCTGGCCGGCCTGACGATGCGTGCGATGCCGCACCGCGGCCGGTTCGCAGTGCTGCTGGTGGTGGGCCTGCTGGCGATCTGCCTCGGCTACCCCGGCGCGCTCGGCTCGCCGGTGCGCGACGCGGTGATCGCCTTCCTCGACGGCCCCGGCGCCGCGCTCCGCAACATCCACAAGTTCGATCCGCTGATCCGACTGCCGCTGGCGCTCGGCATCGCCCACCTGCTGGCCCGCGTCCGGGTGCCCGCCCGGGCCCCGGCCCGCAGCCCCGGCGCCGAACGCGGGTTCGCCGCGGCGCTGGTGGTGGCCGTCGCGGCGTTCGGATCGGGTTCGCTGCTGTGGACCGGCGGCTTGGCGCCGACGCAGAGCTACCGTGCGCTTCCCACGTACTGGCAGCAGACCGCCGACTGGCTGGCCGACGCCCAACGCGACTCTCCGACGCCGACGCGGGCACTGGTGGTGCCCGGGGCGCCGTTCGCCGATCAGCTGTGGGGTCTCACCCGCGACGAGCCGCTGCAGCCGCTGGCCCAGTCCCCGTGGGCGGTTCGCGATGCCATCCCGTTGACGCCGCCGGGGGCGATCCGGGCGATGGACTCCGTGCAGCGCGCCCTCAGCTCCGGGCGCGGCTCTCCCGGACTGTCCGCCGCGCTCGCCGAGCAGGGCGTCGGCTACCTGGTGCTGCGCGCCGACCTGGAGCCGTCGTCGTCGCGCTCGGCACGACCGCTCGCGGTGGCACAGGCCATCGCGAACTCCCCCCGACTGTCGGAGGTCGCACGTTTCGGACCGATGGTCGCGCCGCCGACGCTCGACGGCGTGGTGGTCGACGACGGCCTGCGCCCGGAGCTGCCCGCGATCACCGTCTACCGTGTCGACGACGCCGTCGGCGGCCCGGGCCTGGTGGGCGTGGACGCGCTGACGAGGGTGAGCGGCGGGCCGGAGTCGCTGCTGTCGCTGCAGGACTCGCGCCGTCGCGCGGGACTGCCGCCGTTGGGTCCGTCGGTGCTGGCCGCCGACGCGCAGCGCGCGGGACTGCCGCCGGCGCCGTTCGTCGTCACCGACACTCCCGTCGACCGCGAGGTGGACTTCGGTCGAGTGGACGACCACTCGTCGGCGATCCGCGCCGCCGACGACCCCCGACTCACCAAGAACCGCGTCGCCGACTATCCCGTCGACGGGCAGCGGCTGGTGCGCGCCCAGTGGCTGCTCGACAACCAGCCCGGTCGGGTGCGGGTGACCAGCTCCGGCTCGGCGTCCGACGCGACGCAGCCCGGCCGCACCTCCCCCGCCAACGCCACCGCCGCCGCGTTCGACGGCGACCCGGACACCGCGTGGGTGAGTCGCGGCCTGGAATCGGCGGTCGGCCGCTGGATGGCATTCGAGTTCGCTGAGCCGCGCAGCGACCTCGCCGTCACCCTCACCACCGCCAAAGCGCTCGGCTCCGACGTCTCGATGGTGTTGATCACCACCGACACCGGCAGCACCGTCGCCCAGGGCCTGGAGCCCGGGGTTCCCGCGCGCGTGCTGGCGCCGAGCGGTCCCACCACCCGTCTCGAGGTCCGCGCGATCCGCACGGCCGACGGGTCGGGCGGCAACCAGTTCGCCGTCGCGGACTTGCAGTTGTCGGACGCGAACTCGGGGACGCCGCTGGCCATCCGGCAGCGCACCGTGCTGCCCACTCTCGACGCCGCCGACACGGTGAGCGGCTGGGAGCTGGGTCCCGAACTCGCGCTGCGGCCGGACTGCGTGACGGCAGCCGACGGTCGGGCGTACTGTTCCCCCGCCCTCGGCCTCAGCTCGGAGAATCCGGGCGTCTTCGGCCGCACCCTGTCGGTGCCGTCGGCCACGGCGGTCGTGCCGACGGTCACGCTGCGTCCGACGGCGAGCGGCGAGCTGTCGGCGCTGCTCAATCGCCCCGGAACAATCACGGCCGAGGGAAAGTCGGCGGTCAGCGATCCCCGCGGCACCGCGTCGGCCGCGGTCGACGGCGACCCGAACACCACGTGGGTCGCGACGGGGCCGGGCACGTCCGCCAAGAAGAAGGAACCGTCGCGCCTCACGCTCACGCTCCCGGAGGCGCGCGAGGTGTCGGGGCTGCGGTTTCAGACGCCCGACCGATACCCGGCACGCCCCACGCGGGTGACCGTCGAACTCCGCGACGGCGACCGCACCGTCTCGAAGGTCGCGGCGAAGGTCGACGACGAGGGCGCCGTCCGATTCCCCGCGCAGCGCGCCGACTCCATCGTGATCTCGGTCCAGAAGTCCAGCGACCTCATCAACATCAACGCACTCGGGTTCGCCGAAGACGCTCCGGTCGGACTCAGCGAGGTCCAGGTGCTGCCCGGCGGCGCCAACCCGAAGCCCGACGACGACCGCCGCGTCGAGATCCGCTGCGACACCGACCCCCTCGGCCCCTACGGCCTCGGCCTGTCGGTGTCGGGCCAGGTGCTCCGACTGCAGGCCGAGACCACCGCGGGCGCCCTGCGACGCGGCGAGCCGATCACCGCGACCGCCTGCCCGGGCCCGCCGCTGCAGCTGGCCGCGGGCGAGCAGGAGTTGTCGGTGAACCCTGGCCGCGCCTTCTCGGTCGACGCGGTGTCGCTGCGGGTGCCGGGGCCGTCGGACGCCTCGACCGAGGTGACGCGACCGGATGTCGAGAAGTGGGAGGCGACCAACCGATCGGTGGCGGTCACCGCCGTCGACACCGATCGCGTCCTCTTCGTCCCCGAGAGCACCAATCCGGGCTGGCACGCCCGCATCGACGGCCGCGAGCTGTCGCCGGTCGTCGTGAACGGCTGGCAGCAGGGCTGGGTGCTGCCCGCGGGCATCGCGGGCACGGTGGCCCTGACCTTCGACCTCGACGTCCCCTACCGCTGGTCGTTGATCGGCGGCCTCACGCTGCTGGTCCTGCTGTTCGCCGTGGCCTGCTGGCTGCGGCGCCGCCGTCGCCCCACCCCCCAGGCTGGTCGAGTCGACCGAGGCGCTAGCCGAGGACGTATCGAGACCCCGACCCGCGTCACCGCCGGTCTCGATACACCGACTCACTCCGTTCGCCGGCACTCGACCAACGTGGTAGGCGC
>NZ_JAAYXO010000210.1 GCF_012515855.1 Gordonia sp. (in: high G+C Gram-positive bacteria) | reverse complement strand
CCGACAGGTCAGCGAAGTCGGCCGGAGTGCGCAGACCTGCGAGGTTCTTCTCGTCGGTCACGGCATCGAGGATTGCGCGATACGTGCAGTCGGCGAGCAGTGCGTCGATGTCGCGATACGGGTTCTGACTGAGCGAGAGTTTGGCGGCGGGGCCCAGACTGGTTGCGAGTTTGCGGCTCGGGGGCGCGATGGTCTCGCGGAGCAGTTCGATGGCCGCGGCTCGGATGCCGTGATCGCGTTCGGTCGTGGTCGCAGCCGTCGCGAGGCGGACGCCCTTGCCGGGAACGGCTTGCAACGTCGGATATCGGGTGATCTGCTGGCCGGCCACCGTCGCGGTCTCCGACTCCGCGAGGGTGCCGAGACCGTCGGCCTGCCAGGCTCGATGCAATGGTTCCGATGCGGTGCCCGCCGCACCGCCGTCGAGATCCTCGCGCAGCGCGGCGAGCCGGTCTCCGCGGGCGATCACCGCGCCCTTGTCGTCGATGATCGCGAAGTGCATGTGCAGGTGCGATGGCACGTTCTCCGGGCGGAAGTCGCGAGCGGTCAAGGTGACGCCGGTGATGCTCGACAGCTCTCGGGACAGGCCGGCGAGGAGCGGTTCGCTGCGGGCAGTCAGTCGGCTGAGCGCCAGGTCCGCGTAGCGCGACGCGGGTGACATCGACTTGCGGAGGCCCTTGGGCAGGGACTTGATCAGCGCGGTCGCCAGCTCGGTGCGCATGCCGGGCACCGACCAGTCGAAGCCGCTGTCGCGAACGTGCTTGAGCAGCGGGCGGGGGATGACCACGGTGATTCCGTCATCGGGAGATCCCGGTTCGAAGTGATAGCGCAGTTCGAGTTTGGTCTCGCCCTGCAGCCAGGCTGCGGGGAAGTCGGCGGCCTTGGGCGCGTCGGCGTCGGTGAACTCTTCGGGCTTGAGGTTGAGCAGCGTCGGGTCGGCACGGCCGGCCTTCTTCCACCACGAGTCGAAGTGACGGGTTGAGACGACGTTCGCCGGAATACGGGCCGCATAGAACTCGAAGAGGTCGTCGTCGGAGATGCGCAGATTGCGGCGGCGCGCGCGCTGTTCGGTTTCCTCCGCCTCGCGGAGCAGTTCGGCATTGTGCTTGGCGAATGCGTGTCGGTTGTTCCACCGGGCGGCCACGAGCGCCTCGTGAATGAAGATCGCGCGGGCCGTCTTGGGGTCGATGGGGCCGTAGTTGACGCGCCGTTGCGCCACCAGGGGCACACCGTAGAGGCTGACCTTCTCGTGTGCCATCACGGCACCGCGGCGGGTGGACCAGTGCGGCTCGGAGTACGTGCGGGTGACCAGGTCGCCGGCGATCTCCTCGACCCACAGCGGGTCGACGGAGGCCACCGTGTGCGCGAACAGGCGGGACGTCTCGACGAGTTCGGCCGCCACGACGAAGGCGGGCGGCTTGTTCGCCAGGAACGAGCCGGGGAAGATCGCGTACTTGGTTCCGCGGGTGCCCAAGAAGTCCCGGGTATCGCCCTGACGCGCGCCGACATTGGTCAGCAGGCCGGTCAGCAGGCTGCGATGGACGGCGGCGGCGTCGGCTGCGGTGTCCGGGATCTGCCATTTGAGGTCGCGCACGGTACGCGTCAGCTGGCGATGGAGATCGAGCCATTCGCGGATCCGCAGGTAGTGCAGGAACTCGCGCTCGCACATTCTGCGGAACTGATTCCCGGATAGTTCGTCGCGCTTCTCGGCGAGGTACTGCCATAGCTTCACCTGTCCGAGGAATTCGGAGCCCGGTACGGCGTGACGACGGTGGGCGGCGGTCGCGGCCTCGCGTTTGTCGGTCGGGAACTCGCGGACATCGGGGAGCGCGAGTGCCGCCGCGATCACGAGCATGTGGTCGAGGCAGCCGTTCTCGTGGCCGGCGACCAGCATCCGGCCGAGGCGCGGGTCCACGGGCAGGCGGGCGAGTTCCTTGCCGACCTTGGTCAGCCGGGCGGTGGCGGAGTCGATCTCGGTGACCGCGCCGAGTTCGGACAGGAGCGTCATGCCGTCGCGGATGGCACGGGGATCGGGTGCCTGTACGAAGGGGAACTCGGTGATGTCGCCGAGTCGCAGCGACAGCATCGAGAGGATGACGGCGGCCAGGTTGCTGCGAAGGATCTCCGGGTCGGTGTACTCCGCCCGCGCGTCGAAGTCGTCCTCGGAGTACAGCCGGATGCAGATGCCGGGCGCCACGCGACCGCAGCGGCCGGCGCGCTGGCGGGCGCTGGCCTGCGACACCCGTTCGATCGGGAGCCTGGTGACCTTGGTGCGCGTTGAGTATCGGGAGATGCGGGCGGTGCCGGAATCGATCACATAGCGGATGCCCGGCACGGTCAGTGAGGTCTCGGCCACGTTGGTGGCGAGCACGATGCGGCGCCCGTTCGACGGCGCGAAGACCCGCTGCTGCTCGGCGACCGACAAGCGGGCGAACAACGGAACGATGTCGGCGTCGCGGCGCCGCTTGAGCGCGTCTGCGGTATCGCGGATGTCGCGCTCGGTCGGCAGGAACACCAGGATGTCGCCGCTGCCCTGCGCCGAGAGTTCGGTGACCGCGGCATCGATCGCCGCGATCTGGTCGAGATCGTCGTGGTCGGAGTCGTCGGTCTCGCGGGGGCGGTAACGGATCTCAACCGGGTAGGTGCGCCCGGAGACTTCGAGGATCGGGACCTCGTCGACCGGCCCGGCGAAGTGCTTGGCGAATCGGTCGGGCTCAATGGTCGCCGAGGTGATGATCAACTTGAGATCGGGACGTCGCGGAAGCAGTCGACGAAGGTAGCCGAGCAGGAAGTCGATGTTGAGGCTTCGCTCGTGGGCCTCGTCGATGATGATCGTGTCGTAGCCCGACAGGGAGGGATCGCGTCCGATCTCGCGCAGCAGGATTCCGTCGGTCATCACCTTGACCAGCGTGTTCTTGCCGACCTTGTCCGAGAAGCGGACCTGGAACCCGACGGCGTCACCGATCTCGGTCTCGAGTTCGTCCGCGATGCGCTTGGCGACCGAGGTCGCAGCGATCCGACGAGGCTGGGTGTGACCGATCGAGGTGCGGCCCAACTCCAGACAGATCTTCGGGAGCTGGGTGGTCTTGCCCGAGCCGGTCTCGCCCGCGATCACGACGACCTGGTGGGCCGCGATCGCCTCGGCGATCTCGTCGCGGCAGGCGCTGACGGGAAGCTCCGGGGGATAGGAGATCGTCAGTGTGGAGGTCGGGCTGGACGCTACTGAGCCAGAAGAGATCGAGGCAGACATGATGACAGCGATTCTACTGGTGAGGGAGAATGCGCTGATGAGCACCGACACCAGAAGCAGCCGAGCAGTTCCCGCAGCGCCCTTCGTCGTCGGGCGGTCGTCGTGACGACCGACCGTCCGTCCGACCGGGTGGTGGTTGCCGAGCGCGTGATCGCCGCGCCGCGCGAGGTGATCTTCGAACTCATCGCCGATCCGGCACGACAACCCGAGTGGGACGGCAACGACAACCTCGCCGGTGCCGATCCGGGGCAGCGGGTCCGTGCGGTGGGCACCTCCTTCACCATGCGTCTCACCAAGGCCGGTGCCGTGCGCGAGAACGTGATCGTCGAGTTCGACGAGGGGCGACTGATTGCGTGGAAGCCGTCCGAGGTGGGCAGTCCGCCTCCCGGGCACCTGTGGCGCTGGGAGTTGTTCGACGATGAGCGTGGGACGCGAGTGGTCCACACCTACGACTGGTCAGATCTGCACGACGCCAAAAGAGAGGTTCGCGCACGCGCGACGACGCCGGCGCGTCTCGCTGCCTCGATCGAGCGGTTGGCCGCCGTCGCGGGCGGAGCAGCGGACAGCGACTAGAAACGGATGTGCCTCAGGGAGGTGTGCAACTGCCGCACCTTCGAGGCGGCAATCGACTCTCGGCCACGAGGAAGGTCTACGTGGACGGTGGCCGCCACGGCTTCCACCACCTCGTCGAGCGATCGATCATCGGTGTCGACGTGTGCCCCGAACATCGGGTCCGCCAGCGCCGACGTGCAGCGAGGAATCTGCGCGATGGCCCACGACTCGTCGATTCCGAGCAGCCGCGAGGCGATGGCAGGGGTGCGTCCGCCGAGCCGTCGATGAAGCGTTTCGGGCGAGGCGCTGAGCGTGACGTGCCGGAGATCGACCATCGCACGGCGGAGGGTCCCGACGATCTCGTCGAAGTACTTCGGCGACACCAGGGTCATCGGAACGATGATGGGGCCGACGGCGTCGCGATCTGCCTGCGCGAGGGTTTCGGCGACGGCCGATCGCCACTGTGGGCGATCCTGGAAGTCGTCTCGCTGCGCCGGCGGCAGCATGCTGTGAATCGCGTGGCCGACCAGCTCGGGATCCGCCACGTGTGCGTCACACATCCGCCGAGCGAGGGCTGCCGCCGTCTGTGTCTTGCCTGAGCCGAACGCTCCGTTGAGCCAGATGATCACCACTGCGACGGTACCGAAGCCAAGTCGGTAAATCCGTTGCCGAGTGCCCCGGGCGGGCGTAGCGTTCGAATGGTCAACGGGAAGGAGGTGGTCGAAGAAATGATTCATTTCAGGACCGAGGAGGTGGCCGCCGGCTGACTGACAGATTCTGTCAGTCGACGGTCGCCCACCTGAAGTAGCGGCAGACCCCGGATACGGTGACGTTCACCGGCCGGGGTCTGTTCGCGTTCTGGTCCGGCCCCCGCTCCAGCTCGTGGTCAGTCAGTCAGTCAGTCAGTCTTCGGTCGCTGGCGGTTCGCCTTGACAGCTCCGCGCCGAGTTTTGGCGTCGAGGCGGCGTCGTTGCGAGCCCTTGGTCGGCCGTGTGGGTCGCCGGGGCGTCGGCGGGGCGACGGATTCGCGGAGCAGGTCGGCGAGGCGTTGTCGGGCTGCGACGCGGTTGCGCCGCTGGGCGCGCTCTTCCGAGGCCGCGATCGTGAGGACGCTGCCGTCGAGTCGCGTCGCGAGATGGCGGAGCGCCCGGGCGCGCTGGGCGTCGTCCAACGCCGTTGTCGTCGCCAGGTCGAGGCTGAGTTGCACTCGGGAATCGGTGGTGTTGACCCCCTGTCCTCCCGGTCCCGACGATCGGGAGAACAGCTCCGTCAACTCGGCTGCGGGGACCCGGAGGCCGCGCGGCGCACCGGGACCCGGTGCGGTGAGGAGATCGTTCATGCCGACCATTCTCGCCGGGCGGGCGCCATCTGGCGAATGAGATACTCGTCGGCATGACTCCGGTGGCAGACGCATGAACCACGACAGTCCGGCGAATGCTGAGCGCGAGCTCACCGAACGGGTGTCGCTGACCGGCCCGGACGGGCGGCTGAATCGGGCGGCGGTCGGCTTCGCTCGGCGACCGCTCGTCGACACGGCGGGCATCGGTCGCGGCTCGCGGTGGACGGGCCGGCACGGGCTTCTGCGCAACAAGCGATGGGAGTACTGGAATGTCATCACCCCGACGCATATCGCTGCGCTCACCGTGTCGTCGATCGATTACGCCGCGGTGCACGAGGTGTGGGTCTTCGATCGGCGGACGGGGGAGGAGGTCGGGAAGGCGGCGACAGTCATTCCACCGCGCGGGGTGGAACTGCCCCCGAGCCTCGGTGACGGACCTGCCCGGGCTCGTGCCAAGGGACTGACGATCGACATCACGCCCATGCGCGATGGAGGCACCCGTCTGCGGGCCGTGATCGCTGACGCGGAGATCGACGTGACGGTCCGCCGAGCTGCGGGGCACGACTGCCTGGCTGTGGTGGTGCCGTGGAGCGACACCCGCTTTCAATACACGGTCAAGGACGTCGCGTTGCCTGCGTCCGGAACGCTGACGGTCGGCGGGGTGATGCACGTTCTGCCGGAAGGACAGTCGTGGGCGGTGCTCGATCACGGGCGCGGACGTTGGCCGTACGACATCACGTGGAACTGGGCTGCCGGTGCGGGCCGGACGCACGGGCGGACCATCGGTCTGCAGTTCGGCGGCAAGTGGACCGAGGGCACCGGCTCCACTGAGAACGGAGTCGTGATCGACGGCCGCCTGCACAAGATCGGATCGGAGTTGCGCTGGGACTATGCGACGGACGACTTCCTCGCTCCGTGGCGGATCTCCGGAGGCGGCCTGCAGGCCGAATTGACGCCCTTCCACGACAAGCGGACTCGGACGAATTTCGGTGTGCTCTCCGGTGCCACCGATCAGTGTTTCGGAATCTGGTCGGGCACCTTCGACACGGGCGACGAGGTCGTCGAGTTCAACGGACTGGTCGGCTTCGCCGAGCACGTCCACAACCGCTGGTAGCCGCCGGGAATGCATCCGGGGCTGTCCCGGAAAACGCAGAGTGCCCCACCGGAGAACCGGTGGGGCACAGAGCCTCGCAGGGCTGCAGAGTTTCTAGACGTCTGCGTACTTAGACGCCTGCCGTCGCGAGCGCCTCGGCGGCGTCGATCGCCTGGCCGACACCGGCGACGATCGAGGCGGCCTTGAGCGCCTCGAACACGACCTCGCGGTCGTGGCCGCCTTCGCGGACGACGTTCTCGTGTGCGCCGACGCAGTGCTCGCAGCCGTTGACGGCGGAGACCGCCAGCGACCACAGCTCGAAGTCGGTCTTGTCGACACCGGGGTTGCCGATGATGTTCATCCGCAGGCCGGGGCGCAGATCGTCGTATTTGCCGAGGTAGCCGCGACCGCGGTAGAAGACGTTGTTCATACCCATGATCGAAGCAGCGCCCAGAGCGGCGTTGTACGCCTCCTCCGACAGATTGTCGGCGGCCTCGTCGGCGATCTCACGCAGAACGGTGGCGTTGCGGGTGGCTGCGGCGGTGGCCAGCAGCGTGCCCCACAGCTGCTGCTCGTTCAGCACGGTGGTGCGGCTGAGCGAGCTGAGGTTCAGCTTGAGATCCTTGGCGTACTCGGGGAGTGCGTTCTTCAGGTTGTCGATGCTCACGTCGATCGAATCCTTCGAGTGGTGTGGCGGTCAGGTGTCGGGGGTGGCCCGAATCAGACGCCTGCGGTCATGAGCTCGCCGGCGTCGATGGTCGGGTCGCCCTTCTTCCAGTTGCAGGCGCACAGCTCGTCCGACTGCAGGGCGTCGAGGACGCGGAGGACCTCGTCGACGTTGCGGCCGACCGAACCGGCGGTCACGGAGACGAACTGGACCTCGTTGTTCGGGTCGATGATGAAGGTTGCGCGGTCTGCGACGCCGTCGGCGTTCAGGACGCCTGCGGCCTCGGCCAGCTCACGCTTCAGGTCCGACAGCATCGGGAAGGGGAGGGTCTTCAGGTCCTCGTGCTGTGCACGCCACTGGAAGTGGACGAACTCGTTGTCGACCGACGCGCCGAGCACCTGTGCGTCGCGATCGGCGAACTCGTCGTTCAGCTTGCCGAAGGCAGCGATCTCGGTGGGGCAGACGAAGGTGAAGTCCTTGGGCCAGAAGAAGACGACGCGCCACTTGCCTGCGTAGTCATCGCTCGTGACCGTGGTGAAGTAGTCGTCCGGCTGCTGTGCGTCAACCTTGGAGAGGTCGCCGCCGATGACAGCGGTGAGGTTGTAGGCCGGGAACTGGTCGCCGATGGTCAGAAGAGCCATGGAAATACTCCTTCAATGCGGATTTGTGTTGCGAGAGAAAAGATCTGGGCTCAGAGACTGTGGTCTCCGGCTGCACAATCCATTCTGCCCGAAACCCAATGAAAAGCAAATGCGATAGTAGTCACTATATTGATAGGTATGAGCGATCAAAGTTATCAACCGCCGATCACCGCGCTGCGCGCCTTCGTCGCCGTTGCCAAGCACCTGCACTTCGGTGCAGCGGCCGCCGACCTGGGTGTCAGCCAGCCGTCGTTGTCGCAGGCCCTCGCCGGTCTGGAGACCGGGCTGGGGCTCAAACTCGTCGAGCGAACCACCCGCCGCGTGATGCTTACCGCGGAGGGACGCCGCCTGCTCGGCTCGGCCATTGCGGTGTGCGATGCGGTCGACGATTTCGTCCTCGACGCCGCGGGCGATCTGGACCCGCTGTCGGGCGCCATTCGGCTGGGATTCATCCCGACGATTGCGCCGTACATCCTGCCGCGGGTGCTCCGCGGGCTGGCCGACCGTCGCCCGGGGCTCGAACTCCTGGTGGTGGAGGATCAGACCGACCGACTCCTCGGGCAGCTACGTGACGGCGTGCTCGACGCGGCGGTGCTCGCGCTGCCTGCGAATACCCCCGGGATCGGCGAGATCCCCATGTACACAGAGTATTTCGTTCTCGCGCTGCCGCAGGGGCATCAACTCGCCGACCGCAAGCGACTGTCCCCGAAACTGCTGGAAGACCTGCCGCTGCTGCTCCTCGACGAGGGGCACTGCCTGCGTGATCAAGCGCTCGAAGTGTGTCAGTTGGCTGGCGTCTCACCCGATGTGCGGCAGACGCGGGCGGCGTCGCTGACGACCGCCGTGCAGTGCGTGGAGGGCGGCCTCGGCGTCACCTTGATTCCGCAGACCGCGGTGGCGGTCGAGACGGCGGCGGGAGGGCTCGCGACGGCCGAGTTCGCACGTCCACGGCCGGGCCGCACGATTGGACTCGTCTATCGCGAGTCGTCGGGACGCGGTGACGCGTACCGACAGTTGGCCGCCGACATCCGTGACCTGGTGGCGGCGAGTGGTGCCGTGACGCCGGTGATGGAGGCCCAATAACCGACGGCCCAATAACCGAGGGCCCAATAACCGAGGGCCCAGTAACCGGGTCAGGCGTCCTGCCCCGTCAGAGCTTCCCACTCGTCGATGAGGCTGGAGTCGACGCCACGGATCAACGCGCCGAGTTCGTCGGTGATGTCTTCGATCTCGTCGGTGACCGCCGACATCGGCAGGCCGCTGTTGAGGGCCCGGTAGCAATCGGTGAGGTAGCGCAGCACGACGCCCTCGCTCCGCGCGAGCCCGAGGTCGGAGATCAGCTCCGCGAACGTCATCGACCGTTCGCGCATGTACCGCAGCACCGACTTCGGCGACGGCGGCGTGTTGGCGAGCCAGGGGTGGCCGCGGCGGTAGGTCTCGTACGCGAACCCGATCTCCTCGGCCAGCGGCTGGGGCCAGGTGATCTCCTCGAGGCGTTCCATCCGTTCCTCGTACTCGATGCCGTCGGCCTTCATCTCGCCGATCGCGGTGTCGCGTGCTTGTTTGCGCTGCGCCATCAGAACCTGCCGGGGGTCGTCGAGCGTGCACTCGAGGATCGAGATGACGTCGAGCGCGTAGGTGTCCGAGTCGGTGTCGAGCAGTTCGAATGCGGCCACTGCGAATGCAGACAGCGGGTTGGTGAGCGCAAAGTTCTCGGGCAGATCGATGGAGAGCTCGACGTGCTTGCCGTCGGCGGCGGGCCGGTCGAGTTTGGTGACGATGCCTGTCTCTCGGAGGTCCCGATACAGCGCGATCGTGTGCTTGATGTGGCGCAGTTGGCGCGACCGCGGCTCGTGATTGGTCTCGAGCAGGTGACGGAGCGCGGCGAAGCAGTCGCCCGGTCGCTCCAGCACTTCCATCAGCATCGAGGTGGTCATCCGGAAATGCGATTTGAGTTCCTCGTCGGGCGCGTCGACGAGCGTGGTGAAGGTCTGCTCGCCCCAGCTCACGAAACCCTCGGGGGCCTTGCGCCGGACCACCTTCTTGAGCTTCTTCGGGTCGTCGCCGGCTTTGGCGACCGCTCGCGCGTTCTCCACGTCGTGCTCCGGCGCCTGCGCGACCACGTAGCCGACGGTGTCGTAGCCCGCGCGTCCGGCGCGTCCGGCGATCTGGTGGAACTCACGGGCGCGGAGCCGCCGGACGCGATGGCCGTCGTACTTGGTGAGGCCGGCGAACAGCACCGTGCGGATCGGCACGTTGATGCCGACGCCGAGGGTGTCGGTGCCGGCGACCACCTTGAGCAGTCCCGCTTGGGCCAGTCGTTCCACCAGCCGTCGGTAGCGGGGGAGCATGCCTGCGTGGTGCACGCCGATACCCGATCGCAGCAGCTTCGACAGCGTGCCGCCGAAGCCGGTCCGGAAGGCGAAGTCGCCGATCGCCTCGGCGATGGCGGCCTTCTCCTCCTTGGTGCAGATCTTCACCGACAGGAGCGCCTGCGCTCGTTCGACGGCTGCCTGCTGCGTGAAGTGCACGATGTAGATCGGTGCCCGACCGGCATCGACGAGTTCGGCGATCGTCTCGTGGATGGGTGTCATCGCGTAGCTGTGCATCAGCGGCACCGGACGTTGGGCGCCGGTGACCGGGACCGTCGGCCGGCCGGTGCGTGCGGTCAGGTCGTCGACGAAGAAGTCCAT
>NZ_JAAYXO010000035.1 GCF_012515855.1 Gordonia sp. (in: high G+C Gram-positive bacteria) | reverse complement strand
CTGATGTCGAACAGCTCCTCGGCGACCGCGGGATCGTCTGGGTCCCGGACTACATCGCCAACGCCGGCGGCGTGATCCAGGCGTTCAGTGAGCAGCAGGACTGGACCGTCGAGCAGCTGACGACCAAGGTCGAGGATCTGCGCGACCGCGCTGGACACGTGCTGCAGACCGCCGCGTCCAAGGGCATCACCAGCGGCGACGCAGCTCGCCTGATCGTCGCCGAACGGCTGTCGTCGGCCCGCTGACCGCACGGGGTCCCGGCGCGGACGCACGGGAGCGCGATGGTCGAGGCACATCCCCCGGGACCTCGAATCGGCCGGACACTACGGTGAAGGCATGCCGCCGCTGAACCCGTCCGGTCGCTTCGCGCCGTCGCCGTCGGGCGACCTGCACATCGGGAACCTGCGCACCGCGGTCCTCGCCTGGCTGTTCGCGCGCACCACCGACCGCCATTTCGCGATGCGCATGGAAGACCTCGACCGCGCTCAACCGGGGGCCGACGTCCGTCAGCTGCACGACCTGGCTGCCCTCGGGATCACCTGGGACGAGCCGGTGATCTACCAGTCCGATCGGCGCGAGCACTACCGCACCGTGATCGACGCGATGGTGCGTGCGGGCACGACCTTCGAGTGCTTCTGCACGCGTCGCGAGATCCTCGAGGCCCCCAGTGCTCCGCACGCCCCGCAGGGCGCCTACCCGGGCACCTGTCGGGACCTGACGGAGGCCCAACGCGACGAACGACGAGCCGACCGGCCCGCCGCCATCAGGCTGCGGGCCGAGGCCTCGTCGTTCTCGGTGCACGATGTGCTGCACGGTGAGTTCACCGGCGACGTCGACGACTTCGTCCTCGTCCGCAACGACGGGACCCCCGCGTACAACCTCGCGGTGGTGGTCGACGACGCCGCGTCGGGGATCGACCAGGTGGTCCGGGGCGACGACCTGCTGACCTCCGCACCGCGCCAGGCGTACCTGGCGGCGATGCTCGGTCACCGGCCGCCCGAGTACGCGCACGTCCCGATGGTCCTGAACCGCGACGGCGCGCGTCTCGCCAAGCGCGACGGCGCGGTGACGCTCGCGGATCTGCGCGAGCAGGGCGTGGACTCCGGCGGGGTGCTGTCGATGATCGCGACGTCGTTGCGGATGGCCGACGACGGCGAACGTGTCACCCTCGCAGACCTCACCGACCGGTTCGAGCCGTCGAAGCTCCCCCGCGAGCCGTGGATCTTCGTGCCGCGGGGGTAGCCCCAGAGTCAGGTAGCCCAGAACCCTGAGCCGTCAGGCGTTGATGTCCGACGGGTGCGTCGCCAGCGGAGTCACCTCGCAGGTCATGTACTTGAAGAGCGGAAGCCCCCAGAGCACCTCGTGAAGGCGTTCGTTGTCGGCGACGTCGAAGATCGAGATGTTCGAGTACTCGCCGACGCACCGCCAGATGTGGGCCCACTCCCCGCTGCGCTGCAGTTCCTGACTGTAGGCCTTCTCGCGAGCCAGGGTCTCCTCGCGGACTTGGGGATCGAGGTCGTCGGGGATCGCGACGTCCATTTGCACGGCGTAGAGAGCCATTTCGCTGCGTACCTTCTTCTCGTTCGGTGTGGACTACTTGTCGGTGCGGAAGTGCTGGAGCTTGTCCGGGTCGATCGAGACCCCGATGCCCGGCCCGGTGCGGGCGGCCAGATAGCCGTCGACGATCTCGAGCGGTTCGGTGAGGAGGTCGTCGGACATGTCGAGGAAGTTCGACAATTCGCCGGCCCGCCGGCTCGTCGCCTCGTGCGCCGCGCCGAAGGCGACGGTGCATGCGGTACCGAGTTGTCCGTCGATCTGGTTGCCCATCACCACCTCGACGCCGAGCCCCGTGGCGAGATGCAGGATCTCCTCCGACCCGCTGAACCCGGTGCGCGCCGTCTTGATCGAGATGGCGGTCGCCGAGCCGCCGAGCAGCTCGCGCGTCACCTCCGCCGATGTCGACACCGACTCGTCGGCCACGAACGGCACGCTGCAGCGGTTCACCAACCACCGTCGCCCGAGCACGTCGTCCGCGGGGCAGAGTTCTTCGGCCAAGGTGAGACCGACGTCCGCGAGCTGTTCCAATGCCCGGGCCGACTCCGACGGCGACCAGCCCCGATTGCCGTCGATGTACAGTTCGGCCTTGTCGCCCAGCGTCTGTCGCAGCGCGCGGACCACCTCGACGTCGGCGTCGATCGGACGACGGCCCACCTTCACCTTGAACGTGCTGATTCCGTAGCGGTCACGCATCTTGCCCGCCTCGGCGACCATCACCTCGGGGGTGTCGAAGCCCAGCATGTGACTGACGCGGAGTTTGTCGGTGAACCCGCCGAGCAGGCGGTGGACGGGCATCGACCAGGCTTGACCGATAATGTCCCACAGCGCCATGTCGATCGCCGCCTTCGCGACCGGATTGCCGACGGTGCGATGCATCCGTTGACGGATCAGGTCGCGACGGTCGGCGTCGACGCCGACGATCTGCGGGGCGAAGAGTGACTCGATCACCGCGATGACACCGGCTTGGGTCTCGCCGTAGGTGAACGGGCGCGGCGGGGCATCCGCCGACCCGATCAGCCCGCCCTTCGTGTGGACACGGATCAACACATGCTGGGCATGCGTGATCTCTCCCGACGCGAAGCGCAGCGGCTTCCGGTACCGAATGGAGTACGGAATCGCCTCGACGGCGGTGATTTCGAGGTCACTCATGGTTCTTCCTGCTGCTTTTCCGGGTCTTCCTGCTACTTTTCCGGGTCGAGAACGAAGTCGTAATCGGTCACGAAGCCCTCGCCGGCCGGGTTCTCCTTCGGGTCGAGCATCAGTTCCGGCTTCACGGCCGACGCGATGTCGTCGTCATTGTGCGGGTCGCCCGGGAAGTACAGCTGGGTGGTGATGAGCTCGTAGCCCGGAGCCGACACCTTGAAGTGCAGGTGGGCCGGACGCCAGGCGTGCCAGCCTGCGGCGGCGATCAACTGACCGCACGCGCCCTCGGTCGGGATCTGGTAGGGCGCGGGACGCAGGGTGTTGATCTCGAAGCGACCGTCATCGTTCGCCGACCAGGTGCCGCGGAGGTTCCACTCGGGCAGGCCGGGTGCGAACTGCGAGTAGAAGCCCAGGTCGTCGGCGTGCCAGAGCTCGACCTTCGCACCCGACAGTGGTCGGCCGTCCACCGCGCGCACCTGTCCCTGGAAGACCAGCGGGGTACCGGGCTCGTCGTCGCGCATCGGGATGGTGCCGTTCCATCCCATGTCGGGGGCGTCGGGAATGTAGTACGGGCCTTCGATGGTGCCCTTGCTGCCCTCGCGGTGCTCGCTGGCGACCTCTTCGACCGAGTGCTCGAGCCACACGTCGAGGAACAGCGGCCACTCACCGTCTTCGCCGACCTTGATCAGCCATGCCTTGAGAGCGTTGTACTCCTCGTAACTCACCTTCTCTTCGAGCACGATGTCGTTGATCGACTTGATGACCTTGGAGGCGAGGTGGTCGACGCGCGCGGTGTCGACGACTCCCGAGCGGCCCGCTGCGGCGGCCATCCGCTCGCGGAATTGAGCCGACGCGTTGGCGCCGGAGTCGGCGGCCTTGGCGGTGACCTCTGCGGAGAAGCTGGTGTCAGTCATTGGGGGTTCCTTCCCTGGAGGGATTGTGGTTTTCACCGACTCGGGGCTGTCGGGTGGTGAAAGTCTGTGGGTCGTCGCTCGTCCGGGTCATCGCTCGTCCCGCGGGACGAATCGCAGACCGCGGAACACCGCGCTGCTGGCGAAGACCTCGGGCCCCAGCGGCACACCGCGATGCGCCGCCATCCGCAGGGCGAGTCGCAGCAGCATCTTGATGTCGCGCGGGGTGATCTCGGGGAATCCGGCGACGAGCTCGTCGAGCAGCTCGTCACCGAGGTCGATCTGGTTGCCCTCGGCCAGGATCTGCCAGATCCGGCGTGCCGAATCCGGGTCCGGCACGTGGTACTCGATGACCGCGGCACAGCGCGCGAGGATCGCCTCGTCGACACCGTCGATTCGGTTGGTGGTGAGGAACAGCAGGCCGTCGTAGTACTCGAGGGTCCGTAAGAACTCCGCGACGATGGCGTTCTGACTCATGTCGAACCCGCGCTCGGCGACGAAGACGTCGGCTTCGTCGAGCAGCAGCACCGCTTCCCAGCGCTTGGCACGGTCGAAGATGACCTCGAGGTTCTTCCGCACCAGTTCCGGGGTGATGCCCAGTGATCCGGAGTGAATCGAGTACAGCGGACGGCCGATGACCTCGGCGTACACCTCCGCGGTGAGCGTCTTGCCCACGCCCGGGCGACCCTTCGCGAGGATGACGTTGCCCGCCGACTTGCCGTCGATGATGTCGCCGGTGAACACCGAGATGTCGGTGGTCAGGATGTCGAGGAGCTCGCCGTGCTCGGGCGGAAGGACCAGCTTGTCCTGCAGGTCGCGGTCGTAGCGGTACGGCTCGAGGTCGCCGGTGTCGACGTCGAGGAAGTCTTGGGCCGCGAGGTCGAAGACCCGTACCGCGGTGATCACCGGAACCGGCCCGAAGTCCCCTGCGGGCCACAGCGCCGACGCGGCGACACCGCGCAGCGGCGCGATCTCGTCGGGAGCGACGTCGTGGACCACCTTTCGGTCCGTACGCGCGTTGGGCGAGCGGTAGTCGTCGGTGCGCAGCGCGCGGCCGGTGAAGGTGTACTGCCGTCCGAAACCGTCGTCGATGATGGTTTGGAACGCGGCTCTTCGTGCGAGGTACTCGGCACGAAGAGCCGCCGTCTCTTTGTAGGCGCCGCCTGCGGTGAGAATGTCCGCCGGCGTCTTGCCGACCACTTCGGTCTCGTCGAAGTAGAGGACGCGCGGCGCGCGCGAGGGCCGCTTGACCGTCGGGTTGTCGGCCTCGGTGGTGATCTTGATCCGAGCACCACGTGTGCGATCGGCATGCTCCATGACGATCGTGGTCACCAGATACGGATGCAGGTAGCCGTCCGACTCGCGGACGTAGAGCCAGCCGTCGATCATTCCCTGCTGCAGGAAGGTCCGTAGGATCTCGACCCCGGCGTCGATGTGCGGCACCGGCGCGAAGTCGCCGTCGCGCGCGGCGCGGACGGCCGATACGGCACGAGCGAAGCTGTGCTCGCCGGTCTGGTCTGCGGTCGACGCGAGGTCGGCGAGGGCCTGATCGGTGAGGTCGCGCTCAGCGACAGCCATCTCGGCCGACCGCCAGCCCTGGGCCTGCATACGCGCAGGCTCCAGATCCACGGAGGTCGTGGCGAGAACCACGGCCGTGGGCGCAACAAGCATTTCCTCATACCTCCGTCGTCAAACAGTGCGTTGCGGATCACACTATCGACGAGACTTGGAATAGGAAATTACTTAATTAGCCTCGATTAGGACTTTTTGAATATAGAAATGGATCAACGGCTACCGGCGTAGTACCGAGCCATGAACTCGTCGCGGTACTCGAAGTAGTTTCCGTCCTCGATCGCCTTGCGCGCGCGATCCACCAGCGTCACCGTGAACGAGAGATTGTGCAGGGTCGCCAAGGTGGACGCCAGCCCCTCCTTCGCCTTGAACAGGTGGTGCAGGTAGGCCCTGCTGTACTGGGTGGAGTAGTTGTCGAGTTCGTCGTCGAGCGGACGGAAGTCGTTCCGGAACTTGGCGTTGGTGATGTTGTAGCGGCCGTCGAAGGAGTAGATGGCGCCGTTGCGCGCCACCCGCGTCGGCGACACGCAGTCGAAGGTGTCGGCGCCGTTCTCGATGGCGGTGAAGATGTCGTCGGGCTCGCTGATCCCGAGCAGGTGCCGGGGCGAGTCGTCAGGCAGTTCGTCGGTGACCCAGCCGACGATCGTGCCGAGGTTCGCCTTCTCCAGGGCGCCACCGATGCCGTATCCGCCGAAGCCCTTACCGCCGTTCTCGCGGTCGATCCGACTCAGCTCCACCAGGTCGCGGGTCGCCTTGCGCCGCAGGTCCTCGTACTGCGCACCCTGCACGACGCCCCACAGCGCCTGCTGCGGCCGGTGCGACCGCTCCTGCGACAGCCGGTTGTGTTCGGCCAGGCAGCGGATGGCCCACTGGCGGGTCCGCTCCAGCGAGGTCTCCTGGTAACCGCGGGTGTTCATCAGCGTGGTGAGTTCGTCGAACGCGAAGATGATGTCGGCGCCGAGCCGATGCTGGATCTGCATCGAGATCTCCGGCGTGAACCGATGCTTGGTGCCGTCGAGGTGCGACTTGAAGGTGACGCCGTCGTCGTCGACGTTGGCCAGTCGCTCCTTGCCCTCGGCGATCTTGTGGTCGTCCTGCGGACCCACCGCGTCCATCGAGATGACCTTCTTGAAGCCCACCCCGAGGGACATGACCTGGAACCCGCCGCTGTCGGTGTACGTCGGGCCCCGCCAGTTCATGAAGCGACCGAGCCCGCCTGCCTGATCGATGATCTCGGGGCCCGGCTGCAGGTAGAGGTGGTAGGCGTTCGCCAGGACCGCCTGCGCGCCCAGGGCTTCGACCGACTCCGGAACAACGGTCTTGACCGTCGCCTTGGTCCCCACCGGAACAAAGGCGGGCGTCTGGATCTCGCCGTGCGGAGTGGTGATGGTGCCGGTACGACCGGCGGTGCCCTCGAGGGTCGCACGCGGTGCGAAGTGGCTGGATGTCACGGACGTCATTGTCCCAGTTCTGCGCGGAAGCACTCAAATTCGTTAGCGTTGTCCCATGACTCGCACGATGAAACTGGCCGCAACCACCTTGTTCGGCATCTCCCTCGCGTTCGCAGCCACCGCCTGCGGTTCCGAGAACGAGGCGCCGTCCGACCCGAACACGCCCGCGACCTCCGCGCAGGCGCCGTCCGGTAACAGCAGCGTGCCGGTGGTCGCGGGACCGAAGCCCCGCAGCGGCACCACGTCGGCTGCGTCGACCGTCGAGGGCACCTCCGAGGACGGCAACAAGACCTGCGGCGCCACCAAGGGCCCGGACGGCGCCCTCTACATCCACGTCGTCCAGGGCGACGTCAGCTGTGACACCGCCAAGACCATCGCGAACGAGTACGGTCCGCTGATCGCTACCGGCAAGGCCCAGACCGTCTCCGGTTGGGACTGCGGCCCCGCCACCAACCCGGGCGAGCTCGCGCGCTGCAGCAAGGGCAGCCAGGCGTTCTCGCTGATGGTCCAGTAATCAGCCCAGGGCGTCGGCCACACGCTCCAGCGCGGCGACGCGGCTTCCCTTGATGAGGACGGCGTCGCCGCTGCGCAGTCCGGAGAGCGCGTCGACGGCGCCGTCGATCCCGGTGACATGCGTGACGCCGTCGCCGTAGGCCGGTTCGTCGACGGCGATCACCCTCACGCCCAGGCCGAGCGCCTGCTGCGCGACGTCGCGGTGCGCGGCGTCGCTGTCGGCGCCGAGTTCGGCCATCGTGCCGAGCACGGCGAACCGTCGGCCGGCGTCGGTGCGCGCGAGCGCCGAGAGGCCGGCGGCCATCGACGTGGGATTGGCGTTGTAGGCGTCGTTGATCACGATGACGCCGCCCGCGGTGGTGCTCATCTCCATGCGGAGGCCCGACAGGTCGGCCACCAGCAGACCCTGAGCGATCTTCTCGATCGGCACGCCGACCCCACCGCCTGCCGCGGCGGCAGCGAGGGCGTTGCCCACCTGATGCTCACCGCGGGCGCCGAGCCGCACGGCCGTGCTGCCCCACGGGCTGTGCAGGGTGAAGGCGGCGCGCAGCTGATCGTCGAGCACGATCTCGGTGGCCCGCACGTCCGCGTTCTCGGCGACGCCGTAGGTGAGGACGCGCGCCGAGGTCCGCGAGGCCATCGCGGCGACCACCGGGTGGTCGGCGTTGAGCACGGCGAGGCCGTCCGCCGGGAGCGCCTCCACCAGCTCGCCCTTGGCCTTGGCGACGTCGTCGAGGCTGCCGAACATCTCCAGGTGCACCGCCTCGACCCGGGTCAAGACTCCCACTGTCGGCGACGCGATGGAGCACAGCTGCGCGATGTGTCCGACACCGCGCGCGCCCATCTCCAGCACCACGGCCTCGGTGTCGTCGGGGGCGCCCAACAGCGTCAGCGGCAGGCCGAGCTCGTTGTTGAACGACTTCTCGCTCGCCGCGGTGCGGAACGTGGTCGCGAGCACGCCTGCCAGCAGATCCTTGGTGGAGGTCTTGCCCACCGACCCGGTGACGCCGACGACGCTGCCCGGCAGCCCGGCACGCACGTGGCGCCCCAGATCTGCCAGCGCCTCAGCGGTGTCGGCCACCTGAACCGCCGTCGCCGCGACCGCGGGATCGGGCGCTCGATCGGTCAGATATGCGGGCGCTCCCGCGGCGACCGCGGACGCGATGAAGTCGTGGCCGTCGCGCTCGGCGACGATCGGCACGAACAGCTGGCCGGGCCGGGCCGACCGCGAGTCGATGCTCGCGGAATCGACCGTGACATCCGGTCCGTGGAGGGTTCCGCCCGTCGCGGCGGCTATCTGGCTTGCAAGGAGATGCACGGCAAACAACGCTACAAGCAAGCACGTATCGTTGCACCCATGAGCACCCCCCTCATCCGGCTCGTTGTCCTCTACGGCGGCGTCTCGGCCGAACATGATGTGTCCCGAGTGAGCGCCGCGCACGTGCTGGCCGCCGCTGATCGTTCGAAGTACCAACTGATTCCGGTCGGCATCAGCAAGCGCGGAGAGTGGCACCGCAATGACGCGATCGCCGAGGCCCTCACGGCGGGCGTCGAGCTCCCGAACAGCCTCGACATCTCCGGGCCGGTGGTCAATCCGCTCGACGTCCTGCGCGGCGACAACGAAGCCCTGACCGTCGTCTTCCCCCTCCTGCACGGTCCGCACGGCGAGGACGGGACCGTCCAGGGCATGCTCGAGCTCTTCAAGCTCCCGTACGTCGGCTGCGGCGTGCTGTCGTCGTCGCTGTGCATGGACAAGGCGATGGCCAAGGAGGTCGCCGCCCGAGCGGGCGTTCCGCAATGCAAGTGGCTCACCTTCCGCGACGGTGTCGACGACGCCCGCCAGATCCTCACCGACACCGTCGATCAGCTGGGGCTGCCGGTGTTCGTCAAGCCGGCCAACATGGGCTCGTCGGTCGGTGTCAGTCACGCCGAGACGGTCGCCGAACTCGATGCCGCGATCAACTTCGCACTGCGGTACGACGACGTCGTCGTCATCGAGGAGACGGTGGTCGGGCGAGAGATCGAGGTGGCCGTCCTCGGCAACACCGCACCCGACGCCTCACTCCCCGGCGAGGTGAAGCCCGGCAGCGATTTCTACGACTACGAGGACAAGTACGTCACCGGCAACGCCGAGTTGATGATTCCCGCGCCGCTCTCCGACGAGGCGATCGCGCAGGTGCGCGAGTTCGCCGCCGACGCCTTCGTCGCCCTGCGCTGCGCCGGGATGGCCCGCGTCGACTTCTTCTACGAGGAGAACGGCCGCGGCTGGCTGCTGAACGAGATCAACACGATTCCGGGCTTCACCCCGGCGTCGATGTATCCGAAGATGTGGGAGGCCACCGGCATCTCGTACCCCGACCTCATCGACCGCCTGGTGACCCTGGCGATCGAGGTTCACCGTCGCCGGAGCTCGTTCTCGATCGACCACTGAGCTTCCGTCAGAAACCTCAAGAGTGTGCCTTGTGACCACCAGGTGGTCACAAGGCACACTCTTGTTTACGGACCCCTTGTTGCGGATCACCTGGTCAGGCAATTGGAAAAGGCCCTGACCTGCATCTGCAGGTCAGGGCCCTCGGCGGTGGCGGGGGGATTTGAACCCCCGGTGCGGGGTTACCGCACGCAGCATTTCGAGTGCTGTACCTTCGGCCGCTCGGACACGCCACCGCGGAAAACTGTACCGCAGTGGGTCACCAGCACGAAATCGGCAGGTCAGCGCCCATTTCGGTCGGGTTCAGCGGCCGGGCAGTTTGGCCGCGAGCTCATCGAGTTTCGACTTGGCCGCCTCCACCGCGCTGACGACCTGCTCATTGGTCGCGACCTCGTGCAGCTTGCCCTTCGCGGTCTCGACGGCACCGACGACGTGCTCGTTGGTCGCGACCTCGTGGAATTTGTCCTTCGCGGTGTCGACCGCACCGGTGACGTGCTCATTGCTCGCGATTTCGGTGAGCTTGGTCTTCGCTGTCTCGACCGCGCTGGTGACCTGCTCGCTGGTGGCGAACTCGTCGACCTTCCGCGCGAAGGTGTCGACGACCTCGCTGATCTTGTCCATCGGATCCGACATGGTGCTTCCCCAATTCCGCAGAGTCTGGGCAGACGGCGTCTGCACCCTCGAATCTGCCACAGGAAGCACGCCTCGGCGAGGGGCCGGACCAGATCTCCGGGGAGAGTTCAGGGATGACCCCGACGGCCGGCGAAGAAGTCACGCACCAGCGCGGCGCATTCGGCCTCTCGGACGCCGGCCAGCACCTCTGGTCGATGAACCTGCCGGACGTCGCGCAACACGTCCCACAGCGAGCCGACGGCTCCGGTCTTGGGCTCCCACGCGCCGAACACCACGCGGGACACCCGCGCCAGGCCGATGGCGCCCGCGCACATGGTGCACGGTTCCACGGTGACCACCAGTGTGCAGTCCGACAGCCGCCAGCCGTCGCCATGGACGGCGGTCGCGGCACGCAACGCCAGGATCTCGGCGTGCGCGGTGGGATCGCCGTCGGCTTCACGTCGATTGCCAGCCCGGGCGAGCTCTGTGCCGTCGGGACCGAACACCGCGGCGCCGATCGGCACATCGTCGGAGGGCGCACTCCGCGCGGCGTCGAGGGCGACGGCCATCATCGCATCGGCGACGCGATCCACCTCTCCCCGATCCGGGCGCGTCATGGCCTGCGTCAGCGGCCGAGCTTGTCGAGCACCGCCGAGAGCTCGTCGCCGAAGCCCATGCGGGCGGCGATCATGCCGATCTGCTCGTCGGCGTAGAGGTCGGTGTCGCCGACGATGATGCTCAGCACCGCGTCGGGCAGACCGAGGTCGGAGAGGATCGCGAGATCGCCCTCCTCCCACGGGTCGACGTCGTCGATGTCGTCGGGATCGAGGTCCGGGATGTCGATGTGCAGCGCGTCGAGCACGTCGACAGCGATGTCGTAGTCCACTGACGCCGTCGCGTCCGACAGCAGCAGCTGGGCGCCTGCGGGGGCCGGACGAATGATGATGAAGAACTCGTCGTCGACGTTGAGGATGCCGAAGGTCGCGCTGGCGGAGCGCAGCTCGCGGAGCTGAAGTTCTGCGTCGTCGAGGCTGTCGAGGGCCGACGGCTTCAGCTCCGTGACCTTCCATCCGGTCTCCTCGCGGACAACCGCCACCGCAAAACCGTCGACATCGTCGTAATCGCTCTGCGCACCAGGCTTGGCCATGTCCGCCACGGTAGCCGGTATTCCGGACTCTCCCAAGTCGAATGAGCGTCGATGTGCCACGCTGAATCCGTGCCTGCTGCAGCTTCTCGTCCCGTATGCGTCCTCGGCCTCGGCCTGATCGGCGGATCCCTCCTCCGCCGACTCGCCGACTCCGGCATTTCGGCCTTCGGTTACAACCGCTCGGCCGCGACCGTCGACGCCGCCGTCGCCGACGGATACGCCGCGTCGAGCGACCTCGATGTCACCCTCCGGCGCGCCGCCGAAGCCGATGCGACCGTGGTGCTGGCGACGCCGTTCACCGCACTCGAAGCGATGGTCGTCGCGGTGCGCGACACCGCGCCCGACTGCCTGCTGACCGATGTGGTGAGCGTGAAGGAGGAGGTGGCCGAGTTGATCGAGCGCGTCCACCCGAACGGCCGCTACGTCGGCGGCCACCCGATGGCGGGTACCGCGCAGTCCGGTTGGGCGGCCACCGACCCGACCCTCTTCGAGGGCGCGATGTGGATGGTGACCACGCACGACGACACTGACGCCGACGACTGGCTCACTGTCGCCCGGATGGCCCGAGCGGCAGGCGCGTACGTGGTCCCGGCCGCCAACGACGCCCACGACCGCGCCGCCGCGGCGATCTCGCACAACCCCCATCTGACGGCTGCGGTCACCGCGACGGTCGGCGCGGGCGAGAGCGACCTGGCACTGCGACTCGCGGCAGGCAGCTTCCGCGACGGCACCCGGGTCGCGGGCACCGCCCCCGAGTTGCAGCGCGCCATGCTCGAAGCGAACTCGATCGCGCTGCTCAACACGCTGAGCGAGACCATCGACCGGCTGATCGCCGCGCGCAACGCCCTCCGCGACACGGGCAGCGTCGCGGTGCTGGTGGACGACGGACACCGCGCCCGCGCCAAGTACGAGGCGATCGCGGGCGCCGAGCCCGAGCCGATCACCGACGTTCGGATCGGCGACCCGGACTGGCAGCAGGAGCTACGTCGTCAGGCACACCGAGCCAGGGTCTGGATGGCCTGAGATCCCGGTGGCGGGGCTCGACCCTAGATCAGGCGGGCGATTCCCGGGTAGTCGCGGACGATGCCCGCCTCGTCGACCGTCAGATCGGTGACGCCGTCGGGTCCGGTGACCCGCACCTGACCGTCGCCGAGATCCTCGTAGCTCATCGACACCGAGTCGATCGCGCAGTCGGGAAGTTGCAGAGTGACGACGCTGAGGTCGTCGCGACGACCGCCGTCGGCGATCCCGAACCGGCGGATCGGCAGGCCCTTGAAGAAGGGTGAGAGGGCGAGGTCGATGGTCTCGGCGCCGTCGAAGTCGCTGCGGACCGTGCTGGTCGGCGTCTGCACCATCCAGCGGCCGTCCATGTCGCGGCTGATGTCGAGCGAGCTCTCGCCACCCGCACGGATCAGGCGCACCGACAATCGGCGGGTGATGCCCGCGTCGCTGGTGACGAGTTCGTACGACGCGGAGTACGCCTCGCAGCCGTCCGTGGCTGCGGCGACGATGCGCCCATAGGCGCGCACCCGGGCGCCGCTGAGGTTGAGCCTGACCTGTTCGAGGCGGTCACCGGCAGCGTTACGCCAGGTGAGCATCGCTTTCACGCCGGCATCGGCCGACGACGAGTCGAAGGTGTTCACGGTGACCACGGTAGTCGGAATCAACCGTCGGCACACCACGCCGGTGGCGTGTCAGCTCTCGAACTGGCAGGTGAGCATGCCGGTGGGCGTCGGGCCTGTCGATTCCTCGGCCACCACCTTGCCGTCGACGGTGATGGAACAGCTGGCGGGCTCGTCGCCCGCGAGAATCACGGTGACTCGCAGCAATTGGCGCTGGCTCCCGCGGATGGTCCGCTTCCACGTGCCCTTCGAGTTCTGCTCGAGCCGTACTCGCGTGCCCTGGACGAACAGGATCGTCGCCGGCCCGGAGTCGACCTCGTAGACGACGGTCGCCGGCCCGCTTCCCGGCGCGGGGTCGTCCGCTTCGGGGTCGCGGGGAACCGACGACTCGGGCTGCTCTGGAAGCTGCTGCAAGTACGGATCGTCGGTGGGTTGGCTCGCAGGCGGATTCGCACGATCGACCGGGGCCTCGTCCGAATCCCCGAGGAACGCGATACCCAGCGCGACGGTGAGCACCAGCACGACCACCGCGGCGAGTCCGATCGCCAGATTGCGGCGGTTCTCGGGCGGAGGTGGAGCGACGACCGGTGCGGGCGGCTCCGGCGGTGCCGCCGTCACCAGCTGCGGACCGGCGAGTGCCCGCTCGCGATCTTCGTAGGTGAACATCGGCGCACCGGTGTCGCTGTAGCCGAGCGGCGGGTACGACTGCCCGGCGGCGAGCGGCGGCCGATAACCCGGCGACTGCTGCGATGACCGGTTCACCACGACTCCTCCCGAACGACTCTCGACCTCGATGGTGCCAGAATCGCCCGCGGTCGTGCGCAGTCAGGCCCGCTCAGCCGCGCAGATGGTCGATCAGCGCCGGGGTCACGATCTGTGGTTGCTGCGCGTTGGCCAGGTGCGCGGCGTCGGGCACCACCAGCAGTGTTCCGTCGGCCACCGCGTCGGCGATCGCGGCCAGCATGTCCGGACCGGTCGCTGCGTCGTCGGCGCCCGCGATGGCGAGCGTCGGCGCGGTGATCGACGGCAGGTCGGCCACCTGATCCATCGCGGCGATGGCTTCGCAGCAACCCGCGTAACCCTCGTCGGGCGTCGAGGCGACCATCGCCTCGTAGTACTGCTTCCGCTCCGGGTTCGCATCGAGGTAGCCGGGCGCGAACCAGCGGCTGACCACGGCGTCGGCAATCGAGGCGATCCCGTTGGCGCGGACCGTCGCGGCACGGTCGGTCCAGTTCGACGCCGGGCCGAGCACCGCGGCGGTGCACAACAGCCCGAGACGGTTCACCCGATCCGGATTGCGCACGCCCAGGCGCATAGCCGTCATACCGCCGAGCGAGAGTCCGACGATGTGGGCGCGTTCGAGCCCGAACCGGTCGAGCAACGCGATCACGTCGTCGGCGAGGTCGTCGATCGAGTACGGCCCCGCGGGCGCCGGGCTCTCGCCGTGGCCTCGGGTGTCATAGCGGATCACGTAGAAGTGCTCGGCGAGGTCGGCCACCTGCGCGTCCCACATGCGGTGGGTGGAGCCGAGCGAGTTCGAGAGCACCACCGCGGGGTTGGTCGGATCGCCCGCCACCACCGCGTGGACGTCGACCGCGCTCATCGGACGGCCTCGAAGATGCCCGCGAGGCCCTGACCGCCACCGATACACATGGTGACCAGTATGTTCTTGGCCTGTCGTCGGCGCGCCTCGTGCGCGGCCGTCACGACGAGTCGGGCGCCGGTCGCACCGATCGGGTGCCCCAGCGAGATGCCCGAGCCGTTCGGGTTCAGCCGTTCGTCGTCGGCGTCGATCCCCCATTCCGCCAGCACCGCGAGCACCTGAGCGGCGAACGCCTCGTTGAGCTCGATGAGGTCGAGGTCGTCGAGCGTCAGGCCCGCCCGGCTCAGCGCCTTGGCTGTGGCACCGACGGGGCCGATGCCCATTTCGGACGGCTCACAGCCGGTGACCGCCCACGACCGCAGCGCGAGCATCGGGTCCAGGCCGCGCCGCTCGGCGTCGGCGAGCGTGGTCACGACCACCATCGCGGCACCGTCGTTCTGACCGGAGGCGTTGCCCGCGGTGACGGTGGAGTCGGGGTCGAGCTTGCGTCGCACCGCCCGCAGCTTGCCGAGTGATTCGACGGTGGTTCCGGGCCGCGGATGCTCGTCGGTGTCGACGACGACGTCCGGACCACGACGACCGCCCGGGACCGTCACCGGAACGATCTCGTCGGCGAAGCGGCCCGCCTCGATGGCCGCGAGCGCACGGCGGTGCGATTCGGCGGCCAGCCGGTCCTGCGCTTCCCGGGACAGTCCATACTTGGCGCGCAGGTTCTCGGCGGTCTCGATCATGCCGCCGGCGACGGGGTGCGACTCGCCTCCCGCGGTCAGTCGGCCGCGATCGAGGCGGTCGCGAAGCTCTACGCCACCCTGTCCGACACCGGTGCGGAGACCGAGCGCATAGTGCTCGACGTTCGACATCGACTCGGCGCCGCCTGCGACGACGAGATCGGCGCCTCCGCTGGCGATGTGCGCCGCGCCGGTCAGGATCGCCTGCAGTCCGGAGCCGCAGCGACGGTCCATCTGAGTGCCCGGGACACCGATGCCGAGTCCGGCGTCGAGCGCCGCGATCCGGCCGAGCGCGGGCGACTCGCCGTTGGCGTAGCCCTGCCCGAAGATCACGTCGTCGATGTCGTTCTCGCCGAGTCCGGTCCGCGCGGCGAGTTCACCCAGAAGACCGGTGGCCAGCTGATTGACAGTGACCGCCGCCAGCGCGCCGCCCATCCTGCCGACCGGCGTTCGCAGCGGCGAGCAGACGACGATGTCGCTGCCCGCACGCCCTCTGGACGTTGTCGAGTCACCCTGTGCCATGCCTCCACAGTAGAAACCCGAATCCATACCCGGAAGTACATATTTTGCCAAGACTGAAACCAGTACAGTATCAATCGTGGAACTTCGTCACCTCCGGTACTTCCGCGTCGTCGCTGAGGAACTGCATTTCCGTCGCGCGGCCGAGCGACTCAACATCGCGCAGCCGCCGCTCTCGGCGCAGATCAAGCAACTGGAGGCCGAGCTCGGCGTCCAACTACTGCTGCGCTCCACCCGACAGGTGGAACTCACCGCCGCCGGAGCGGTGTACCTCGAGCGAGTCCGCGAGATCCTCGACGCGGTCGACACGGCGGGCTACCAGGCCAAGCGAGTGGCCGACGGTGTGCAGGGATCGCTCGCCATCGGCTGCGTCGGATCGGCCACCTATTCCCTGTTCCCCCGATTCGTCCGCACCCTGCGCGAAGAACTCCCCGGCATCGACGTGAGCGTCCGCGGCGAGATGTTGGTCCCCGACCAGGTGGCCGCGCTCGAAGCCGGCGAGATCGACCTCGCCCTGCTGCGACCACCGGTCACGAGCTCGCGCGTGGTGGTCGAGACGATGCGCAGCGACCGCTTGTTCGCGCTGGTTCCGGACAGTCATCGGGTCGCCGAGCGCACGCACGTCAGGGTCGAGTCGTTGCGCCACGACGAGTTCGTCGTACACCCGGGCCTCGACCGGTCGACGTTGAACCGGCTCGTGGTGGAGTTGTGCGCGGAGGCGGGTTTTGTTCCACGGATCCGCCACGAGGTGGCCGAGACGTCGACGCTCGTCACCCTGGTGGCTGCCGGGCTCGGCGTGGCGATCGTCCCCGAACCCACTGCGGCCCTGGCCATCGCAGGCGCCAGCTACGTGCCGTTAGAGCCAGAGACATCCGTCGACCTCGCCGCGGCCTGGGTCCCCGACCGGACGTCGCCGCTCGTGGAACGCGCCGTCCGCCTGCTGCGCGAGATCACGGTCGCCTCCTGACCGATGTGCGCACGCGTCTGGCCGGATCGGCTGAAACTTTGGCGTTCGAAACGGGCCCCCAGCCCGTTTCGAACGCCAAAGTTTTGACCCACGCAAAACGCGGGTCAGAAATATCTGACCCGCGTTGTGCAGAGTGCGCCCGTAGGGATTCGAACCCCAAACCTTCTGATCCGTAGTCAGATGCTCTATCCGTTGAGCTACGGGCGCGTAGTGGATCTTACGATCCGCACATCTTCAGTTATACCGGGAACGAGTCCCAGTCGGCGGAGACGAGAGGATTTGAACCTCCGGTTCCATTTTCATAGAACAACTCATTAGCAGTGAGTCCCATTCGGCCGCTCTGGCACGTCTCCCTGGTGGAGTCCTTTTCGACCGCCGGGGCAAAACATTACACAGCAGCGGCCTCAGTTCGCAAATCCATCGGCTACCGGCACCTCATCCGCAGGTCAGACGTACATTTGAGGGGTGAGCATGCGAATCCGACCCGACCTGGACAACCTGCCCGTCTACGTTCCCGGCAAGAACTTCCCCGGCGCGATCAAGCTCGCGAGCAATGAGGTGACCGACCCTCCGCTCCCGAGCGTCACCCGCGCCGTCGCCGAGGCTGCGGCGGCCGCCAACCGCTACCCCGACAACGGGATGGTGGAACTCACCGACGAGCTCGCCAAGAACCTCGGCGTCACACCCGCGGAGGTTCAGCTGGGCTGCGGCTCGGTGATCCTCTGTCAGAACCTGATCACCGTGACCGCACGTCCGGGCGACGAGGTGCTGTTCGGCTGGCGTTCGTTCGAGATGTATCCGGTGGCCACACAGGTCGCCGGTGCGACACCCGTCCAGGTACCGCTGACGGGCGACGCCGTGCACGACCTCGAGGCGATGGCCGCGGCAGTCACCGACCGCACCCGCCTGATCTTCGTCTGCAACCCGAACAATCCGACGGGCACCGTGGTCCAGGCGCAGGCCCTCCGCGCATTCCTTGAGGCCGTCCCGTCGGACATCGTGGTCGCGCTCGACGAGGCCTATTTCGAGTACATGCGACTGTCGGAGCCGTACGCGTACAACGCCCTGGAGTTGCGCCGCGAGTTCGCGAACGTGGTGGTGCTCCGCACCTTCTCGAAGGCCTACGGGCTCGCGGGACTGCGCGTCGGGTACGCCGTCGGCGATCCGGAGGTCATCGCCGCCCTGAACAAGGTCCACGTGCCGTTCACGGTCAGCAGCGTAGCCCAGGCCGCCGCCGTCGCCTCCCTGCGAGCGCAGGACGAACTGATGGCCCGCACCGACGCCGTCGTCGCCGAACGCGACCGGGTGACCGCACGACTGCGCGAACTCGGGTTCTCCACGCCCGACTCGCAGGCCAACTTCGTCTGGCTGATGCTGGGCGACGACGCCGTCGAGTTCGCGACGGCGTGCGCAGAGGCAGGCGTGATCGTCCGACCGTTCGCGGGCGACGGCGTCCGCGTCACCGTGACCCACGCCGCCGAGAACAACGCCTTCTTGACCTTCGCCGCCCAGTGGGCCGCGACGCGGTGAGAAAGCCACACTGACACCGCTGGGAACGGCACGGACCAACAAGAACGGCGCGAAGCCCCGCAGGGTCGTCGCGCCGTTCTCGTCAGCGTCTGCGGCTACAGAGCGGGAGCGATCGCGTCCCAGGCCTTAGGCAGGTCCTGCTTCCAGTAGGTCCACGAATGGGTGCCGATCAACCGGAAGCCCGACGTGAACGGAATGTTCTTCGACTGCAGCAGCGCCGCGAACTCCAGCGAGCAGCGGTTGGCGCCGACCTCGAGGCCGGACCCGGCCGCGATCTGCATGTCTTCCGGACCGTCCTTCGGGTCGCGCTTCGCAGTGAGATCCATCGGACCGACAGCCCCGGATCCCGAGGAGATGAAGAGCGCCTTGCCTCGCAGACTGTCGAGCCGGTACGACGGATCGTGCGCCTTCCAGTTCTTAGACCCGGGCGCGCCCCACATGTTGTTCGGATCGGCGCCGCCCTTGGCGACGGTCGCGCGCACATACGCCTCATTGGCCTGCCCCGACACCGGCGGACATCCACTCATCGACGCCGCGCCGCGATACAGGTCCGGATGGCGCGACAGCAGCGCGAACGCCGACTGGCCGCCCATCGACAGCCCCATCACGGCATTGCTTCCCGAGCCGTTGAACTTGGCGTCGATCAGCGGCGGCAGCTCGTCGGCTAGGAAAGTCTCCCACTGAGGCTTGCCGAGCTTCTTGTCCTTGCGAATCCAGTTCGTGTAAAAACTGCCCGCACCACCGGCCGGGAGAACCAGGTTCACGTTCTTCCCCGCGAAGAAGCGCTCCGCGCCGCCCTTGGTGAGCCAGTCGCTGACCTCCTCGCCGCCGTCGGCGCCGTCGAGCAGGTAGACGGTCGGCCGAGGCGCATCGCCACTGGGCGACAGCACGGTGACCGGCACGGGGTCTTCCATCGACGGGGTCTTGATCGTGAGGTCGACGCGGTGGACGCTGCGGACTTCCTCGGCCACCACGCGGGCGCCTCGCGGTGCCGCTCCGACGGGGGCGTGCACCGTCGCCGCAAGCATGCCGACGGCCGCCACGACCGCTCCGACGCGCACCGTTCGCCGCGTACTCTGTTTAGACCACATGGCCGCCAAGGATAAGCCCTAAACCTGAGCTGTGGATGAACTGGCCGGTAACAATTTCGTTGCCGCCGGATTACCGAGCAAATCGCCAGGTCACACGTTCGGGAAAGTGGAATTCGGGCCACAACTCGAACTTGAGAAATGTCACACACGTAACGTCAGCACCTCTGGTGGCACGACGACGGCGGGTTCCGAGGGTCATCCGACATTAGACTCGGCCCATGGTCTCCCACCCCGACGGTCGCCTCGACCGTCGCTACGCATTCGTCTCCGACGTGCCCGTCCGATGGTCGGACATGGACGCTTTCGGGCACATCAATCACGCCCGAATGGTGACCCTGATGGAGGAGTCGCGCATCCAGTGGCTGCTGAGCGCGGGCGAGGCCTACGCGCCGCTGATCAAGAGCGCGATGATCGTCCACGTCGACATCCGCTACCAGTCCCAGCTGCGACACGAGGACTCGCCGCTGCGCGTCGGGATGTGGATCAAGAACTTCCGATCGGTGGACTTCACCATCGGCTACGAGATCTTCGGCGCCGCCGCCGACGACGACGCGCGTCCCGCATGCGTAGCCAGCACGCAGATGGCCGTCGTGGACATCGAGAAGCACAGCCTGCGGCGCCTCACCGACGACGAGAAGGGCTACCTCCGCGCCTGGAGCCGGGAGTAGACGACCACGGGACCGCCCTACGGCGTGTACTTGTCCGGCAGTTCCATCGGCGCGCCCCCGAGCTGGGCGATATTGCCCTGCAGCACGTCACGGTAGATCCGGAGCTGCTCCTCGCCGCTGCGCACCTGCTGCGACAGCCGGCGCGAGTGATCGGCGGACAGTTCCCGATCGCCCGACCGCGACAGCAGGTGATCGATGCGGGCGTCGATGGTGGTGGCACGATCGAACTCGTTGAGCAGCCGCAGCTCCACCGCCGCCGACTCCACCGTTCCGCAGATCTCGACCAGCGCGTGCACGCGGTCGATCAACTCGCTCCACACCGGACGCAAGGCCTCCTCGCGCTCGGCGAGGTGGGCGACGAATCCCTTGTCGAAGCCGCCGTTCGCTCGCGCGCGGTCGAGGTCGACGCGCAGCGCGCGCAAGGCCACGATGTCCGACGAGATCTCGGCGAGCTCGGCATGCAGGTTCACCTGCACCCGCTGCATGTCGAAGTGGTCCGACAACCACGCCGGATTGTTCCGGATCCGTTCGTAGTAGTGGCCCGCGACGTAGAGCAGTGCCTCGTAACCGTCGGCGAACACCGATCCACGCGACGAGTCGACCGTGGTCGGCGCGGTGCCGAAGACTTCGTCGGCCCAGTGCTCCACTTGCCTGCGGCCGGCCCGGCCCGCGACCTTGTCGACCACGCCCGCCACCTTGTCGACCGCGTCGGTGCCCGACCAGCGCGCGCCGGAGGTCGACAGGTTCGCGACCGGCGTGTACAGCAGTCCGGCGAACAGCTGTTCGCGTTCCTCGATCTCCAGGTAGACGTTCTCACGACGCTCGCGCCGGATGGCGCGCATCCCCGACGGGAACACGCCCTTGCCGTTGACGACGACGCGACGAGCATCGTCGCGCCTGCGGGTGAGTCCGTTGAGTCTCGACCGGATGATCGGCACCACGAAGCCCGGCAGCATGGTCGACGTCAGTTTGCGCTCGGCGTGCAGGATGCCGCGCTGCACACGCCGGACCTCGCTGAATCCCTGCTGCGGGACGGGCATCGGCAGGCCCTGCGAGATGCGTCGGACGACGGTGGCCCGGGCGGTCGGCGCGAGATAGCCGGCAGCGATGAGGATGCTGGCGGTGTCGGACAGCTCCACCGGCTGTCCCGGCACGCGAGCATCGGTGGTCCACTGCCGGAGGTCGGCTGCCGACACGGCACGCTGCGGTGAGGTCATGGCGCAATCTTACCTGCGGGTTCGGAAATCCCGCCGTGGAGAAACTCGCCACAGCGGTGCGGTGATGCGATGCAGCACCCAGGCGACGGGCACGCTGATCGCACTGGTCACCAGGAACGCCGCCGCCGTGGATCCGGTGAACACCGAGTACCCGAGCAGGTCCATCACGAACTCGAGGACCATCACGTGGACCAGGAAGAACTCGTACGAGATCTCACCGAGCCACACCATCGGGCGGCTGCCGCAGAACCGCGACCACCAGTCGTCCGCCGTTCCCGCGTCGCGCCCGATCGCCAGCGGCGCGATCAATCCCACGGCCACCACCAGGTACAGCGTGTGCTTGACGAGCGCCGCTCCCGTCTCGAGGGGGACGATCGTCGGCTCCCCGGCGATCGCGCCGCCGCTGATCACGAACGCGATCACCGCCGCCCCGACGCTCGGCAGCGCGGGCCAGCTCGTCACCAGCCGCGCCAGCACCGCGAGGATCATCCCGCCGACGAACCAACTGGCGAAGGCAGGCGGCCAGAGTCGCGCGGTGAAGTCGATGCCCGCGCTGCCGTGTGTCACCACGGTCCAGATCGGCGAGATCAGCAGGAGTGCGCCGAGACAGACCAGCAGCAGGTCGGGCCGCCAACGCCCCCGGCAGGCGAGGTGCGCGATGAGCCACGCGACCGCGGGCAGCGCGACGTAGTACGCCACTTCGGCGGCCATGCTCCACATCTGGGTGAGGCCGGTGTGCAGGTGACCCAGGCCGTAGACCTGCGTGAACGTGAGGTTCCGGAGCAGGCCCGACCAGCCCTGACCGAACTCCGAAGTATCGGTTCGGAACAGGAAGATCACATAGACCGCGATCACCGTGAGCCAGTACGCCGGGAGAATGCGCCGCGCCCGATGCCAGGCGTACCGGCCCAGCGGCGGGTACTTCGCCGGTGCGTCGGCGCGAGCATCGTGCAGCGCGCGCACCCACGGTGAGAACAGCAGGAATCCCGACAGCACGAAGAACAGGGCGACGCCGACCTCGAAGCGCGACAGCAGGCGGCCGAGGTAGTCGTCGGTGTAGTGACCGGTCCAGTACGCGGCGTGCGTCAGGCAGACGCCGAGGGCCGCGACGGTGCGAATACCGGTCAGCGCGGGGACGCGCCCGGTGGCGCGCGGCGTCAGATCCAGCCCCGTTCACGCGCGATGAGGGCGGCCTCGGCCCGGGTGGCGGCTCCGGTCTTGCCGATGGCCGACGACAGATGATTGCGTACCGTCCCCACCGAGAGGTGCACCTGCCCGGCAATGGTCGCGACGGTGGCGCCCGACAGCGCCGCCGCCAGGACCTCCGATTCGCGCGGGGTCAGCGGGTTGTCGCCGCACGCCAGACTCTCGGTGGCGAGGGTCGGATCCACCACGCGCAGACCGGCGTGGACGCGGCGCACCGCGTCGGCGAGCTCGGCCGCAGGCGTGTCTTTGACGACGAATCCCGACGCTCCGGCGTCGATCGCTCGTCGCAGGTACCCGGGCCGACCGAAGGTCGTGACCACCAGCGACCGCACCCCGGTCAGCTCCCGTGACACCTGCGCCGCGGCGGCGATGCCGTCGATGCCGGGCATCTCGATGTCGAGCAGGCACACCTGGGCGCCACTGGCCCGTGCCGACGCCACCACCTCGTCGCCGCGTCCCACCTGAGCGACGACCTCCAGATCGGGCTCCAGATCGAGCAGTGCGGCCAGGGCCCCGCGCACCAGCGCTTGGTCGTCGGCCAGCAGCAGCTTGATCGTCTCCACGGTTCCCCTCTCGCTCACTGAAGATACCCGCGGCCCCGGGTGCGACGACCGCTACGGCTCGACCGTGGCGACGACCGTCGTGCCGTCGGGCCCCGAGTCGACCGTCAGTCGGCCGCCCGCCGCCTCCACTCGTTCGGCGAGCCCGCGGAGCCCGTTCCCGAAAGTCAGCAGCGGCGAGCCGCAGCCGTCGTCGACGACGGCGATCGCCTCCGGCGTCAAGGTGACCTCGCAACGCGTGGCGCCGCTGTGCCGCACGACGTTGGTGACGGCCTCGCGCAGCACCCACGCGAACAGGGTGGCGTCGGGGCCCGCCCCGTCGGCCGGATCGGGCAGTCGGGCATCGATTCCCGCGGCAGTCAACGCACTGGTCGCCGCGGCGACCACACTCGGCAGCTCAGGGGTCCGCAGCGCTCCCACGGTGGTCCGGACCTCCGACAGTGCGTCCCGTGCCAGCGCGTTGAGCTCGGCGATCTCAGACTTGGCGCGTTCGGGGTCGAGGTCCACGAGCCGCCCGGCCAGCTCGGACTTGACGGTGATGACGGTGAGCGAGTGTCCCAGGATGTCGTGGACGTCGCGAGCGACGCGTTCGCGTTCCGCCACCACGGCGAGCCGCGCGTTCAGGTCCTGCTGCTGCTTCTCGGCGCGGTCGCGCTCACGTTCGCCGTCCAGCATCAGTCGCGAGAAGCCCATCGAGATTCCCACGACCACCATCACCACCAGGAAGCCGGCGTCGATCTCCCACCCGAAGATCTCGGGCACGACGATCACCGAGGCGATGATCACGACGATCGCGCCCAGCGCGTACCGACTCCGCCACGGCGCCGCGAAGGCCACCACCGCCATCAGATAGGGCGCCACCGCGAACGCGTCTGTGTGGATGACCGCCACCAGCGCGATCGCGATCAGCACCAGCACTGCGATGGCGAGGTTGACCAGCCGAGGGTTCGTCCGCGCGCCGCATCCGGCACCGCCCGCGTCGTCGAACATCGCGTAGACGCAGAGCAGCAGGTACACGATGACGTGGACGGCGATCAACGCCAGCGCGCCGGCCTTGACGGCCCGCCCGGTGTCGGCGGTGACCACTGCGATGATCGGGTAGGCCATGAACAGGAGCCAGACCGCCCCGAAGAGCCAGCGCCCGCTCCGCCACGGAGAGGAGGGAGCGGGCGCTGCGGTCATCGGTTCCTCCAAGGGTCTGCCACCTCTATGTCTGTGGATCTACTGCCTGCGGGTGCTGCGGTTGTAGCAGTAGCTTGCCGCAACCGCGAACGTCGCGGCCCAGAAGACGACGTTGGCGATGATGACCCAGAGCTCCACCTGCTCGTCGTACACGGTGACGCCGCCGTCGAGCGGATAGCGCGCCAGGGAGACCACGCCGAACATCGGGGTGAACTCGGAGATCCGCAGCATCGTGCCGCTCAGCGGCACGAAGACATTGCCTGCGAACGCCAGCAACGCGAGCACCCCGCCAAGCGCCTGCATGGCACCGTCGGACTTCAGGACGCTGCCCAGGGCGAGCCCGAGCGCGGCGAAGGCGGCCGACCCCAACCAGGCCAGCAGGAAGCAGAGGACCCAGACGCCGGCGTCGGCGCGGGCGCCGGAGAGCGCGCCGACCGCCGCCAGCAGCACCACCGGCAGCGCACTCATCGAGAGTGCGAGAGTCACCTTGCTCGCGACATACCCGGCGGGCCGGAGCGGGGTCATCATCAGGGTGCGGGTCCACCCCGCCTGCTGCTCGATGGAGACGGCCGCGGCGTTCGACGCCGCCGCGAGCACCGCGCCGTACAGTGCCATGCCGATGAGCACGTAGAAGGCGACGTTGCCGCTGCCGACGGACTCTGTGCTGTCCTGGGTGGCGCCGAAGACCAGGTACAGGAGAGCGGGCATCGCGATGGTGAAGATCATCGCGCGCCGATTCCGGAATACGCGGCGGATGTCGTTGCGCAGGTAGACGGTGGATGCGTTGCCGACTGCCGAGCGCGGCTCGACGGTTGCGGTTGCGGTTGCGGTTGCGGTCGAGATCATGACTGATTCCTTCACGGGATGATTTCGGGACGAGGCTTAGGGGACGTCTCAGGCGTCCGTGGTGAGCGCGACGAACGCGTCCTCGAGATTGCGGCCGGCGATCTCGACGTCTCGCGCAGGCGTGCCGACCAGCAGGTGTCGGGCGAGGGCGTCGGAATCGGGGAGCAAGAGGTACAGGCGACCACCGCGCCGCTCGGTGACCCGGAGGGTGGGGAAGGTCCGGCGCAGCGCCGGAACCTCGTCGTCGTCGAGCACCGCGGAGACCACCCGGTCGCTCGCGCGAGTGCGGATCTCGGCGGTGGAACCGTCGGCCACCACTCGGCCGTGGGCCATCATCACGATGCGGTCGGCGAACGCGTCGGCTTCCTCCAGATAGTGGGTGGCGAACAGGACCGTGCGACCGCGCTGCGCATCCGATCGCATGGCGGCCCAGAACGCACGACGCGATTCCACGTCCATGCCCGCGGTGGGTTCGTCGAGCACGATCAGGTCCGGATCGGGCAGCAGCGCCAGCGCGAACTTCAGTCGTTGCT
Organism: Gordonia sp. (in: high G+C Gram-positive bacteria); assembly: GCF_012515855.1. Lineage (GTDB taxonomy): Bacteria > Actinomycetota > Actinomycetes > Mycobacteriales > Mycobacteriaceae > Gordonia. Next base: position 429 of record NZ_JAAYXO010000035.1, on the reverse strand, counting down.
GCTCCCCGCCGGAGCAGCGGGAGACCTTCCGGCCGCCGAGATCGGCGATGTCGGCTCGGCGCATCACCTCCGGGACGTCGGCGGTACGCCCGTGCAATGCCGCGACCACCCGCACCGTCTCGGCGACGGTGAAGTCGTCGAGGAGGCCTCCGGTCTGCATGACCGCGGCGATCCGGCCGCCGCGGGCCGCGTCGCGCGGTCGGCCGCCGAACACCTCCGCACGACCGGAGTCGGGTTCGGTGAGGCCGAGGATCAGGTCGATGGTGGTCGTCTTTCCGGCGCCGTTGGGTCCGAGGAAGGCCACCACCTCCCCCGGTTGAATCTGCAGGCAGAGCCCGTCGACGGCCCGGACCGCGGCCCCTTTCCCGGAACGGAAGTCCTTGGTGAGGCCCACCAGCGAGACGGCCGGGGCCGCCGGGTCGGTGCGCG
>NZ_JAAYXO010000209.1 GCF_012515855.1 Gordonia sp. (in: high G+C Gram-positive bacteria) | reverse complement strand
GAACTCGTTGTAGAACTCGACGTTGTGCTTGACGCAGTTCTGGTACAGCGTCTGAAGGATCATGTGGCCGGTGCGGTCGGCGGCGTAGCAGGCGCGGCGAACCGGAGCCTTGCCGTGGTCACGGGTGTGACCGCCGAAGCGACGCTGGTCGATGCGACCTTCCGGGGTGCGGTTGAACGGCAGACCCATCTTCTCGAGGTCGAGCACCGCGTCGATGGCCTCCTTGGCCATGATCTCTGCGGCGTCCTGGTCGACGATGTAGTCGCCGCCCTTGACCGTGTCGAAGGTGTGCCACTCCCAGTTGTCCTCCTCGACATTGGCGAGAGCGGCGCACATGCCGCCCTGCGCCGCGCCGGTGTGGGAGCGGGTGGGGTAGAGCTTGGTCAGAACTGCGGTACGGGCACGCGGCGCGGCTTCGATGGCAGCGCGCATTCCGGCGCCGCCGGCGCCGACGATGACCACGTCATAGCGGTGTTCCTGCATGGGTTTCTAATGCTCCTTAGCTGGCGCTGCCGAAGGTGAGGATCGCGTAGGTGCCCAGCACGAGGATGAGGATCATCGAGAGGGCGAGCAAGGTGTTCAGCCAGAACCGCGTGGAGTCCTTGCGCGAGTAGTCGGCGATGACGGTGCGGACGCCGTTGCCGCCGTGCAGCTGTGCGAGCCAGAGCATGGTGAGGTCCCAGACCTGCCAGAACGGCGACTTCCAGCGATCGGCGACGAACGACGCGTCGATGCGGTGCACGCCGCTGTCCCACATGAGCATGATGAACATGTGGCCGAAGGTCAGGACGATGAGGGCCAGGCCCGAGAATCGCATGAACAGCCATGCGTTCTTCTCGAAGTTGCCGCGGTTGCGGGCGCGAGGTGCGTTCGGCGCGTCCAGGCTGGCGGGACGGTCGTAGTCGGTGCCGAGGGTCTTTGCTTCAGTCATTTTCTCTCAGCTCCCTTTAGAACGCGTGCGTGATCAGGATCTGCAGCATGCGCACGGCAGCGGCGATGAACACGACGGCGAAGACGGTGAGGACGGCCCACAGCATCTGGCGCTGGTACTTGGGGCCCTTGCCCCAGAAGTCGACCAGGATGACGCGGAGTCCATTGAGGGCGTGGTAGAGCACGCAGAAGACGAGGCCGATCTCCATGAGGCCGATCAATGGCGTCTTGTAGGTCTCGATGATCTGCGTGTAGGTGTCCTCGTTGACGCGGATGACCGCGGTGTCGAGAACGTGCACGAACAGGAAGAAGAAGATGGAGACGCCGGTGATGCGGTGCAACACCCACGACCACATGCCGGGGTCGCCTCTGTAGAGGGACCGCTTGCGCACCGGTGCCGGTGCCACTTCTGTCGGGGTGCTCATCGCGAAACTACGCCTCCATTGTCGTCGACTTGGGGATCCGGTCGCAGGCCGATGCGAGGCCGCTGCAAGACCCGATGCACCTGACTTTAAACCTAAGCTGAGTTCCGTCGTAATTTGCACGAACAATGTGACCAAGCTCCACTGTTTTAATTAGGTGTGCCTTACCTTCTGGTTTTAGTGGGAATGGGGATGGAATGAGTGACGCAATTGACTTCGCCCGTTTACGGGACGCGGCTCACACCGTGATGACCAGGGCGTATGCGCCGTACTCAGATTTCGGTGTCGGTGCGGCGGGGGTCACATCCGACGGCGAGGTGATCGTCGGCTGCAATGTGGAGAACGTCTCGTATGGATTGGGCGTGTGCGCCGAGGTCTCGATGATCTGTTCGGGGTTCTCGCTCGGACTGCTCAAGGGCTCCGTCGCCGACGGTGGTCCGCATCTGGTCGCCGTGAGCGTGTGCGACGGCGCCGGCGCGGTACTGACCCCGTGTGGGAGGTGCCGACAGGTGCTGCGCGAGTTCGGTGGCGACGATCTCCTGGTCGATTCGGCGGCCGGTCCGCGCACGCTCGGCTCGCTCCTGCCCGACGCGTTCGGCCCAGAGCATCTGCGCAACGGGTCCGACGTCGGCGACGCGAGCCCGGGGAGGGCGCGATGACGGACGCAGACGATCCCGCCCAGGTCGATCCCCAGCTGTTCGATCCCCAGCTGGTCGATCCGCCGCTGTTCGATCCTGTCGCCCCGATCCTGGCGAAGAAGGACGGCGCCGAACTCACCGACGATCAGATCCGCGGGATGGTCGCAGGCTTCACCGCCGGTCGGGTGGCGCCCGAGCAGATGTCGTCGTTGCTGATGGCGATCGTGCTGCAGGGCATGACCCGCCGCGAGATCGCGACCTGGACCGCCGCGATGATCGATTCCGGCGTCCGCATGGACTTCTCCGGACTCACCCGCGGCGGTCGTCGGCTGCGGACCGCGGACAAGCATTCCACCGGCGGCGTGGGGGACAAGGTGACGCTGCCCCTGACCCCGTTGGTCGCATCGTTCGGGGTGGCGGTACCCCAGCTGTCCGGCAGGGGACTGGGCCACACCGGCGGGACGCTCGACAAGCTCGAGTCGATACTGGGCTGGCGGGCCGAGCTCTCCGTCGACCAGATGCAGCGGCAGCTGACCGAGGTCGGTGCGATGGTGTGTGCGGCCACCGCCGATCTGGCACCGGCCGACCGCAAGCTGTACGCGTTGCGCGACGTGACCGGGACGGTCGCGTCGATCCCGCTGATCGCCAGCAGCATCATGAGCAAGAAGATCGCCGAGGGCACACAGTCGCTGGTTCTCGATGTGAAGGTCGGTTCCGGGGCCTTCATGAAGACGCTCGACGGCGCGCGCGAGCTGGCAGAGACGATGGTCGCGCTCGGCGCCGAAGCGGGGGTCGTGACCTCGGCGCTGCTGACCGACATGTCGACCCCGCTCGGCCGCAGCGCGGGGAATGCCGTGGAGGTCGCCGAATCGCTGGAGGTCTTGTCCGGAGGCGGGCCGGCCGACGTGGTGGAACTGACGCTGGCGCTGGCACGCGAGATGCTCGAGGCATCGGGCCTGCCCGACGTGGATCCGGCCGACCATCTGCGGAACGGCCGCGCGATGGACGCCTGGCGAGCGATGATCGCCGCACAGGGTGGGGATCCCGACGCGCCGCTCCCCGTGCCGCGGCATACGCACGAGGTGACGGCACGGGACGACGGGCACCTCACCTCGCTCGACGCCCTCGCGGTGGGACAGGCGGCCTGGCTGCTCGGCGCGGGGCGCACGAAGCCGGGGGAGGCGGTCTCGGCGACCGCCGGAGTCACCTGGCACGTCGGGATCGGGGACTCGGTGCGACGTGGGCAGCCGCTGCTGACGCTGCACACCGACGACGAGACGCGGATTCCCGCGGCGCTCGAGGCGCTGCGCGATGCGACCGGCGTCGGTGAAGCCGATGCGCGATCCGATCTCCGCTCGCGCGTCCTGGAGCGGGTGCCGTTCAGACGCGGGTGACGACCGCCTCGCCGGTGAGATGGCGGAAGTAGGTGACGGTGATCAGCGCCGCCAGCGGCACGGTGAACAGCAGGCCGATCAGGAGGGCGAGAAAGCCGCCGACCACCAGCGCCAGGTCCAGGAGGATCACCAGAAGGGCGGTTCCGGGTCGGGCGAGCGCGAGCGAGATCGATGCTGCGATAGCGCCGACGCCGTTCAGTCCGGCCGCGGCGGCGAAGAGGTGCGACCACGTGAAGAGGACGCTCAGCACCACGGTGATCGCCAGGGCGATCAGGAGCTGAGTCATCGTGGTCGAGCCGACGATCAGAGTGACCGCAAGATTCACGGCGCTGACGATCACCATGATGACCAGGATCGGAATGTACGCGGTCGGCGCGAAGAAGTCCGCGAAGCGGGCGGCTCCGGTGCGTGAGATCCGCAGGAACCCGGTCACCGTGCACGACATGACGATCGACGCCACCAGGCCGAGCGCGATCGACGAGACCAACGTGCTGTAGGCCGACGGCGTCTCGCCCGCCGCGTAGTTCACGTCTGCGTCGCCGGCCAGAAAGGTGATGGCGGTGTTGGCCGCCAGCAGAAGTGCGCCCCAGACGGCCATGGCACCGACCACCGCGCCCAGATTGTCAGTGACCTGCTTGACCGAGACACTGAAGACGGCGGACAGGGCCGGAGGCGGTGGGGGCGAGATCGTCATGGAGGCTTCCTCGAATCGGTGCGTCGGCAGAAACAAGTGCGTCGCCACCTGGTGTCGCGGGCCCCGCCTGCAGCGACTGTATCCGGCGGAGCTGCGATCGCCGTCTCCGGTGTCGGTCCCTCAGTTGGCGAGCCGCCCCGAGGCGCTCCTCGACGAGCAGGGCGCCCGGATCGGCGCTACCGTCGGAGCATGGTCTCTCGCGCTGCCGCCGACTCCGCTTTCCTCGCCGACGACCACCGGGCCGCGATCACGCTCGGCGACTGTCGACTGGCCCCGAAAGTCCTCCTCCACGACCATCTCGACGGTGGGCTGCGTCCGTCCACCGTTCTCGAGCTGGCACGCGAGTGCGGTTACGACCGGCTGCCGACCGACGACGTCGACCAACTCGCCGAGTGGTTCGCCACCGCAGCGAACCACGGCTCCCTGGAGCGCTACCTGGAGACGTTCGCGCACACCGTCGCGGTGATGCAGACCGAGTCGGCGCTGGAACGCGTGGCCCGCGAATGCGTCGAAGACCTGTGGGCGGACGGTGTGGTGTACGCCGAGGTTCGCTTCGCTCCCGAACTCCACATCGAGCAGGGGCTCTCGTTGAACGCGGTGGTCTCCGCGGTGCTGCGAGGGTTCGCCGCGGGCGAGTCCGCGGCAGCCGAGAACGGCCGCCCCATCGTGGTCCGCTGCCTGGTGACGGCGATGCGGCACGCGGCGCGGTCGCGCGAGATCGCCGAGCTCGCAGTCGCCTTCCGAGGGCGGGGCGTGGTGGGCTTCGACATCGCGGGCGCCGAAGCGGGGAACCCGCCCAGCCGCCACCTCGACGCGTTCGAGTACCTGCGCGCCGAATGTGCGCACTTCACCATCCATGCCGGCGAGGCCTTCGGGCTGCCGTCGATTCACGAGGCGATCGCATTCTGCGGAACCGACCGCCTGGGGCACGGTGTTCGGGTGATCGACGACATCGTGCTGCCCGACGGGGCGCTGCCGTCCGACACCTCGTTCGACGGCGCCGAGTTGGGGGCGGTCGCCAACTACGTGCGCGATAAGCGGATGCCGTTGGAGCTGTGTCCCAGCAGCAACGTGCAGACCGGCGCCGTCGCGTCGCTGGCCGACCACCCGTTCAACATCCTCGCGAAGCTGCAGTTCCGGGTCACCGTGAACACCGACAACCGATTGATGAGCAACACCACCATGAGCCGCGAGTTCATGGTGCTGCACCGGGAGTTCGGGTACGGCTGGGCCGATTTCGAACGGTTCACCGTCAACGCCATGAAGTCGGCCTTCCTTGCGTTCCCCGAGCGGCTCCGGCTCATCGACGAAGTCATCAAACCGGGCTTCGCGGTGCTGCTGGGCTGAGAGGCAAGGGTCGGGTGCTGCCGGGTCGGGTGGCTACCGCGCCCCGGCGATGCGCAGCACGATGTCCGCGTACTGCTGGGCGAGCGCATCGGCATCGGAGTGCTGCTTGGTGGGAAACCACCTGGTCACGTCGATGCCGAGGGAGGTGAGCGCGAGCGTCGCGGTGGGTGCGTCGTCGGGTGCGAACGCACCGGCGGCGACCCCCGCGGCGAGGATGTCGTCGAAGACCGCGGTGGTGGCTCGACGGACGTCGGCGACGAGCGCGAAGTGGTCGTCGGAGAGCGAGCGCAGTTCGTGCTGGATCACGCGCGCGATGGCCCGACGATCGGCGTGCCACCTCACGAAGGCGATCGTGGTGGCCCGCAACTGCTCGGTGGGGGTCGCCGCGCCGTCCCGCGCCGCGGAGATGACGTCGAGGACGTTGCGGTGGCCCTCAATCGCGATCGCGAACAGCAGTGCCTCCTTGGTTTTGTAATGGGGATACACCGCGCCCGGACTCATCCCGAGCTCAGCCGCGATCTCGCGGGTCGTCGCGGCCCCGTAGCCCTTGGCGGCGAACACCTCGCAGGCCGCGTCGCGAATGCGCGCGGCCGCCTTGGACGAGCCGACGTCGTAGTCGAGCCCCGAGGTGGGCGGGGTGCGCTCGGTCCGTTCGGGGGGTGTTGACAACACCTCGTCCTTCCTGAAATATGCGTTTGCATAGAAACTATGCGATTGCATAGATGTCGTCAATGGAAGGTTCGCCATGACCCATGCCCTGTCCCGTCGCGACCTCGACTTCCTCCTCTACGAATGGCTGGACGTCGAAGCGCTCACCGGGCGCGAGCGATTCGCCGAGCATTCACGCGAGACCTTCGACGCCGTCCTCGACCTCACCGCCGACCTCGCCGACAAGTACTTCATCCCGCACAATCGGCTCGCCGACGCGAACGAGCCGCGGATGCTTCCCGACGGCACCGTCGAGATGATTCCCGAGGTCAAGGAGGCGATGGACGCGTACGCGGAGTCTGGTCTGATCGCCGGAACCTTCGACCAGGCGATCGGCGGCATGCAGCTGCCGACCGTCGTCGCACGCGCATCCATGGCCTGGTTGCAGGCGTCCAACGCCGGCACGGCCGCGTATCCGTTCCTGACGGTCGCCAACGCGGCGCTGATTGCGGAGTACGGCACTCCGGAGCAGATCGAGACGTTCGTCGCGCCGATGCTGGAAGGACGCTGGTTCGGCACCATGTGCCTGTCGGAGCCCCAGGCGGGCTCGTCGCTGGCCGACATCACCACGCGCGCCGAACGGCAGGACGACGGCACCTATCGCGTGGTCGGCTCCAAGATGTGGATCTCCGGCGGTGAGCAGGAACTGTCGGAGAACATCGTGCACCTGGTCCTCGCCAAGACCCCCGGCGGCAGGCCGGGCGTGCACAGCATCTCGCTGTTCATCGTGCCGAAGTATCTGCCGTCGGGTGACGGCGTCGGCGAGCGAAACGACATCACGCTCACCGGCCTCAACCACAAGATGGGTAACCGCGGCACCACCAACACGGCGCTCGCGATCGGCGACGGAACGCACCGGCCCGACGGACAGCCCGGAGCGGTCGGCTACCTGGTCGGGGAAGAGCACCGCGGGTTGTCGTACATGTTCCACATGATGAACGAGGCGCGGATCGGCGTCGGCTTCCTCGCGACCTCACTGGGGTACGTGGGCTATCTCAAGGCGGTCGACTACGCGCGCGGTCGCGCGCAAGGGCGCGCGCTGGGTGCCAAGGATCCGTCGTCGCCGCAGGTGCCGATCATCGAGCATGCCGATGTCCGGAGGATGCTGCTGGCGCAGAAGGCGTATGTCGAGGGCGGGCTGGCGCTCGGCCTGTACTGCTCCAAGTTGGTGGATGACCAAGTCACTGCGACCACCGGCGACGTCGCGGGTGACGTCGGGCTGCTGCTCGACGTCCTCACTCCGATCGCGAAGAGCTGGCCCTCGCAGTGGTGCCTCAAGGCCAATGATCTCGCGATCCAGGTGCACGGCGGCTACGGCTACACCCGCGACTACGACGTGGAGCAGCACTACCGCGACAATCGGCTCAACCCGATCCACGAGGGCACCCACGGCGTCCAGGGGATGGACCTGCTGGGCCGCAAGGTGATCATGCAGGGCGGTCGGGGCCTGGCGCTGTTGGCCGAGCGCATTGCCGCCACCGTCGCCGCCGCACGCGACGCGGGCGGGGACGCCGTGCGGTACGCCGACCAACTCGAGGCCGCGTGGCAGCGCATCGTCGAGGTGACCGCAGCGCTGTGGGCCGACGGCGACGCCACCGTCGCCCTCGCCAACTCGTCGGTCTACCTCGAAGCCTTCGGGCATGTGGTGGTCGCATGGATCTGGCTCGAGCAGCTCGTCGCGGTCGGCGGACGCGCGGGCGATTTCTACGACGGCAAGCGCATGGCCGCGCGCTACTTCTACGCCCACGAGCTGCCCCAGGTGGGACCGTGGATCGACCTGCTGGCCTCCAAAGACACCACCACCGTCGAGATGAATCCGAACTGGTTCTGACCGGACCGGTTCTCGACACAGAACGGAAGCGACCGCGGGATTGCTGGAAGTCAGCTCGTCCCGCGGTCGCTTCGGTGTTTCTGGGTGCCGCCGACGGCTAGCCGCGCTTGACCAGGCGATCCTCGAAGTCGTGGACCAGCGCGCGCCAGACCTCGGCCTCGTTGTCGAACGGGCCCGACGGGGCCAGGCGCTTGGGATCCGGGTGAATGGCGTAGTCGACGAACCAGCCGAGGGGCGTCGTGGTGGCGAGGGCCTCGTGCACCGTGTCGATGCCGGCGTAGTCGGCTGCGTCGGTCAGGAGTTCCACGGCGAGGTCGAGCTGGCGCTTGTCGATGCGGCGCGGGCCGTCGAGGATGTCCTCGTGCAGGCCTTCGAGGGCGTAGACGTTCTCCGGGAGGACGTCGAACTGCAGGTCGTTGGTGTCGGCGGCGATCTGAATGTCGTTGAAGGTCGACAGCTTCGTCAGATCGTGATCGTCGTTGTCGGCCAGGAAGCGGGTCAGTGCGCGCTCGGAGCCGAATCCGTAGATGGTTCCGTTGCGCCCGAGGAAGAGTGCGTCGTCGCCCAGGTAGCAGCGGAGAGTGAGGAACTCGCCGCCGTCGACGTAGATGCGGATTGGGTCGATGCCGACGCCCGCCCAGAAGTCGTCCTCGTCGATCGCGTCGTCATCGTCGTCCTCGTCGTCGAGGTCGTCGTCCTCGTCGTCGGGCTCGTTCAGCGGGTCCACCGGATCGAACTCCGGCTCGTCCTCGTCCTCGGCTGACGCCGCGGCGGCGAGCTCGTCCTCGGCGACCGTGGCCGCTTCGGAATCGACCTTCGGCACGGTGATGACGTCGTCGAGGGCGTCGATCACGTCGTCCCAGTGCTTGGCGATCAATCGGCCGATGCGCACCCAGAGGTCGATGCCCTCGCGGCCGTTGAAGTTGGTGGTTCCGACGGTCACCGCGCCCAGGATCGGGTTGCCGTTGAAGAACTTCGTGACCGGCGAGAGCTCACAGACCTCACCGATGATGCGCACGATCTCGAGGGCGTCCTCGAGTTCGGCGAGCACCTCGGGCTTCGGATCCTCGGCGGCGAGCTCGGGGACGCCGATGAGGTCGTAGCTGTGCTTGTCGTCGGGCGCCAGCTCGGCGGCCTGCACCTGCTTGATCGTGTCCCACGCGGGGTGATCGACGAGGTCGTTGTCGTTGTCGGTGCGCACGAAGGCCACCAGATCAGCGACGCTGTTGAGCGCGTACAGGTCGTCTTCGCGACCCAGGAATGCTTCCCACTCGTCATCGCCCTCGCGCCACCGTGGAGCCCACAGTGTGAAGAGGTTGCCTTCGGTCAGTCCGAGTTCGATGGGAACGATGTCACCGGCCATGGTCACTGAGCGTAATCAAGTTCGCGCGAGCGTGCTGCACGGGGCTTGGGTTCATGTCGTGAAACGGCAGTCTTGCACACTCACCGGACGGTTCAGCGCGGGCGGTAGAAGCCCTCGAAGGTCTGTCCGGCGTTGGTGGTGCGCAGCGGATTCACCCCGACGGGGTCGCCGCCGGTCTCGACCATCTGGCCGTTGCCGATGTACATCGCCACATGGCCGGACCACACGGCGAGGTCCCCGGGTTGCAACTGTGATTGCGACACCTGGAAGCCCGCGGTGTCTTGATCCTGCGCGAGCCGAGGCAGTTCCAGGCCGGCCTGGCGATACGCCCACTGGGTGAACCCGCTGCAGTCGAATCCGTCGGTGCTGGTTCCGCCCCAGACGTACGGGGTGCCCTGCACACTGAGGGCCGCGCGAATGGCCTTCGCGGCTCGTTCGTTCGGGGCGTACGAGATCGAGCCGTCGGGCAGGCGGATCGGAATTCGGCCGGTGGCGGTGGCCGGAAGCGCGTCGTCGGAGGTCGGGCCGGTGAGTTCGGCCGGCGCCTGATGCCGCCCGAGGTCGGACGCATCCCGAGTGAGCTCCGACTGCGTGCGCGCGATCACCTGCACGCCCCGCGCCAGATGACTCATCGCCAACGGCACCAGAGCGGCCAGGCCGGCGGGGCTGGTGACCGCGGGGACCGCCGACGCCGCCTTCACGAACGACTCCACGAGAGCGTTCAGTTCGGTGTTGGCCGCCTTCACTCGACCGGCGGCGGCTTCGATCACCGTCGAGATGTCGGTGCCCGCGGTGCCGACCGCGTCATCGACCACGGCGAGCCTGCGGGTGGCGGTCGCCGCTTGCTCGCCGCCGTTGCCCCGCCATCCGGCATCGATCGAGGCGGCGCCGCGCGACGACAGCGCCGACGACTGGCCCAACGCCGCCGCCGTGTCGCTGTAGACACCGGCGACTCCGGGTGGCAGGACACCGGTTCCAAGGGTCGCGACGAGTGCTTTGAGCGGCGCGATCAGGAGTGCAGCGCTCATGCCGGCACTCCGGCTGCGAGGGCGCCGGCGTTGGCGTCGTCGCAACAGTCGTATGACGCCGCCGCGTTGGTGGCGCGTGCGGATGTCGAGGCGTGCCGCGCGGCGAGGGCGTCGAGGGCGGTGGCACGTTGCCCACTGACTCGACCGAGCGCGTCGAGGAACGCCGCGCCGATGATGCCGAACGTCGGAACCAGCGCTCCGGTGTCGATTCGTTCGGCCGCCGATCGTGATGCCACCGTGGCCGCGGCGGAGGCCTGCGTGGAGGCCAAGCCGCCCGGGACCGCGGCGTCGACCGACACCGGGCGCCCGGCCGCGGGGAGGCCCGTACCTGATTGTCCTGTACCTGATTCATCGTTCATATGGATTGGACGCACGCGGGGCCTGATCGGTTCCGCAAGCCCCGCCCGGGCGTGTCTCATACGATGCTTGCATGACCTCCTCCGCCGATTCCGGCTTGCAGATCACGGTTGTCGATCACCCGTTGACGCGGGCCTGGCTCGCCGTCCTCCGCGACGAGGCGACGCCGAACCCGGCGTTCCGCAACGCGCTCGCGCAGTTGTCGACGATGCTGGTCTACGAGGCGTTCGCGGACGCGCCCGAAGTGTCGATGTCGGTCCAGACGCCGGTCGCGACGGCGCCGGGCACCAAGCTGGCGGCACCGCCCCTGTTCGTTCCGGTGCTGCGTGCCGGACTGGGCATGCTCGACGCCGCACTCGCCTCCGTCCCCGAAGCCGGCATCGGCTTCGTCGGTGTGGCTCGTGACGAGGCGACGGCACTGCCGGTGGAGTACCTCGCGTCGCTGCCCCACGACCTGTCGGGACGAGCCGTGTGCGTCCTCGACCCGATGCTCGCCACCGGTGGTTCGCTGGTGCACACTCTCGAACTCATCGCGGCGCGCGGAGCCACCGACGTCACCGCGGTGTGCGTGGTGGCCGCACCGCAGGGCATCGCGGCGCTCCGCGCATGGGGGCGACCGTTGCGCCTGGTGCTCGGGGTGCTCGACGACGGTCTCGACGCGGCGAACTTCATCGTTCCGGGCCTCGGCGACGCAGGCGACCGCCAGTTCGGGCCTCGTTGATCCCTCAGCCGAATCCGTCGGTTCCGCGAGAGCCTGACCAGTACCGAGTGGAGTGATCGTCGATGAGCATGGAATCAGTGGCCTGGGAGGTCATGCACAAGTCGATGACCGCGTCGGATCGCCGGACCACGCGGCTGGATCGACGTGCCACGTTCCGGAGGATCGGTGGTTTCGCTCGACCGCATCGTCGCCGCATCGCGATCTTCCTGTTGCTGTCGGTCGTCACGGCGGTGCTGACCGTGGTGACGCCGCTGCTGGCCGGGCGGGTGGTGAATCTGATCAACTCCGCGAGCCCGTCGGCCGGACGCGAGATCGTCGTGCTGGCCCTGGCGATCGCAGCCATCGCGGTGGCGGAGGCGGGGGCGTCGATCGGCACCCGCTGGTTGTCGTCGAACATCGGCGAAGGGCTGATCCTCGACCTGCGGCGAGCAGTCTTCGACCACGTGCAGCGGATGCCGGTCGCCTTCTTCACGCGAACGCGGACCGGTGCACTGGTCAGCCGCCTCAACAACGATGTGATCGGCGCGCAACGCGCGTTCAGCGACACCCTCTCGGGTGTCGTGTCGAACGTGGTGACCTTGGTGCTCACTGTCGGTGTGATGCTCGCGTTGAGTTGGCAGATCACCATTCTCGCGCTGATCCTGCTGCCGGTGTTCGTGGTGCCCGCGCGGCGGATGGGACGCCGGATGGCGGGACTCGCGCGCGAAGGCGCCGATCACAATGCACGGATGTCGACGCAGATGACCGAACGGTTCTCGGCGCCCGGCGCCACGCTGGTGAAGCTGTTCGGGCGGCCGGAGCTGGAGTCCAAGGAGTTCGGCGATCGCGCCGCCGCGGTCCGCGACATCGGCGTGCGGCAGGCGATGCTGCAGTCGTACTTCTTCACCGCGCTGATGCTGGTGTCGGCGCTGGCGCTCGCGCTGGTCTACGGGCTCGGCGGCTGGCTGGCCGTGCACCAGCACCTGTCCGCGGGCGCCGTGGTCTCCCTGGCCCTGCTCTTGACGCGCATGTATGCGCCGCTCACGGCGTTGGCCAACGCTCGGGTGGAGGTGATGAGCGCGCTGGTGAGCTTCGAGCGCGTCTTCGAGGTGCTCGACCTCGCGCCGCTCATCGTCGACCGGCCCGGCGCGCAGGCCGTCCCCGATCGAGAGCACGGCGTCAGCGTGCGCTTCGACGACGTCTCGTTCGCCTACCCGTCCGCGGACAAGGTGTCGCTGGCCTCCCTCGAGGAAGTCGCGCAGCTCGACACCCGCGGCGGCAGCACCGTCCTGCACGACATCGACCTCGACGTTCCCGCCGGGACCATGGTGGCGCTCGTCGGCAGTTCGGGCGCGGGAAAGTCGACCATCGCCTCGCTCGCCACGCGGCTCTACGACGTCGACGAGGGCGGGATCTCGCTCAACGGCGTCGATCTCCGCGACCTGACCACGGAGTCGGTCCATCGGACGGTCGGTCTGGTGACCCAGGACGGTCACCTGTTCCACGACACCGTCGGCGCCAATCTGCGGCTGGCGAACCCGGCTGCCTCCGACGACGACCTCTGGTCGGCGCTGGCGCGCGCCCGACTCGACGACCTGGTCCGTTCCCTGCCGAACGGGCTCGACACCGTCGTCGGTGAGCGCGGCTACCGGTTGTCGGGCGGCGAACGTCAGCGGCTGACGATCGCCCGACTCCTCCTGGCGAAACCCGCGGTGGTGATCCTCGACGAAGCGACCGCCCACCTGGACTCGACCTCCGAGGTCGCGGTGTCCGAGGCCCTGGCGGAAGCGCTGGAGGGGCGGACGTCACTGGTGATCGCGCACCGTCTCTCCACCGTTCGGGCGGCCGACGAGATCGTCGTCCTGGAAGCCGGTCGGGTGGTGGAGCGAGGTGATCACGACACGTTGCTGGGACTCGACGGCCGTTACGCCGAGCTGTACCGGACGCAGTTCGCGAGCAAGTGACGCCGCTGCCGGGCGGCCGGTCAGTCCACCCAGCTCTGAATCATAGGTTCCACCTTGATGACCGAGCCGTTCTCCCGAATGGTCAGGGCGCTGCGCGTGACCACGTAGTCGACATTGCCGTTGGTTGCGACGAAGCTGTCGCCGCTGCGCGCCGGATAGCCCACCTCGATCGTGTTGCCGCCGGCGAGTCCCTTGTAGTAGTTCCGGCCGACGGTCGAACCCACCTGGCAGATCACCACGCGTGATCGTTCGGTGTAGCCGATGAAGACGGCGGGATCCTCGGGCGCGTTGCAGCGCAGGTTCGAGAAGCCCTGCCGGTCGGCGCCCGCGACCCCGATGGGACCGGTCTGCGGGGCTTGCGTCGTCGGCACCTGTGCGGGCGTCTCGGTGACCGTGTGCGTGGTCGGCGAGACGGTCTCGGTGTGCGTGACGGCCGGGGGCGGTCCGGACGGATCGCTGCTGGAGGCCACGTTCTCCGGGTCGTCGCCGCCGGAGTAGACGACCGCGGCGACCACGCCGCCCACCAGCACGATGATGCCCGCGAAGATCGCGAGGAGGACCACCGGCGATGACCACGGTGAGGGTTTGCGCGGCGGCTGTCCGCCCATCGGCGGATAGTTGGGATCGGAGTAGTGCTGGTAGCTCATCGGCTGTGATTCTCCCCTTGTGCCAGTATTTCCCCTCAGGCTCCGTCCGGAAGCTCGGACAGGACTTCCTGCAGCATCCTCGACAAGGCGCGTCGGTCGGTGCCCGCGGCACCGCCCGCGGTGCCCGTTCTCATCTGACCGTAGTACTTGAGTTTGGGTTCGGTACCGCTCGGACGGGCGAAGACCCGAACGGCCGACCCGTCGGCACCGGTGCCGGTGAGTTCGATGCCGTCGGTCCTCAGTGCGTCGGCGCGTGCGGCGTAGTCGGTCAGGCGCACCGCGATCCCGGCGAGCACGCGGGGCGGCGACGTCCGCAGCGATGTCATCAGAGCGGCGATGTCGGCGGGATCCGGCAGTCGCAACGACCGTCCCGCGGTCACGTGCACGCCGTTCTCGCGCTCGAGCGCGTCGAGGGCGGCGACGAGGCCGCCGCGATCGATCCACGACGACGCCAGACTCGCGCACGCCAACGCCGCGCTGATGCCGTCCTTGTCGCGCACGGCATCGGGGTCGACGCAGTGGCCGAGCGCTTCCTCGTAGGCGTAGGCGAGTGGTTCGCCCGCGCGGACCAGCCATTTGAAGCCGGTCAACGTGCGACGGGTGTCGGCCCCGCGGCGCTGGGCCGCGGCGTCGAGCAAGGTCCCGGAGACGATGGAACTGGCGATCACCGGGGTCGGCGCGTCGCTCGGCCGATTGTCGAGGACCCAGGTCCCGAGGAGGGCGCCCGTCTCGTCCCCGGTGAGCATGCGCCAGGCACCGCCGTCCCGTGCACCCACCGCGCAGCGGTCGGCGTCGGGGTCCAGGGCGATGGCGAGGTCGGCGTTCACCTCGGCGGCTAAGCGCAGCAGCAAGTCGGTGGCACCCGGTTCCTCGGGGTTCGGGAACGCGACGGTGGGGAAGTCGGGGTCCGGTGCGAACTGTTCGGTGACCACGTGGACGTCGTGGTAGCCGCCGCGCCGGAGGGCGTCGACCGCGAGGTCGCCGCCGACGCCGTGCATCGGGGTCAGGGCGATCCGCAGCGGCCCGCGTGCGGTGCCTGCGAATCTCTTCGTCAGTCTGTCGAGGTACGCGGACCTGGTCGCAACCGCTCGGGCATCGGGGGTCACCGGTGTCCGTGCGATCGCGGCGGCGCCGGGGGTGGCGGCGATCGCGGCTTCGATCTCGCGGTCGGCCGGGCCGATCAACTGCGCGCCGCCGTCGAGATACACCTTGTAGCCGTTGTCCTGCGGCGGATTGTGCGAGGCGGTCACCATGACTCCCGTGGCCGCGCCGAAGTGCCTGGTCGCGAACGCGACCAACGGCGTCGGACCGGGCTCCGGGAGAGCGATCACGTCGAAGCCCTTGGCGGCGAGCACCTCGCGGGTGGCCGCCGCAAACGCCTCCGAACCGTGTCGGGCGTCGCGTCCCACCACCACGGGCGCACCGGCGTGGCCCCGCGCCAGGAGCCAGTCGGCCAGGCCGGCGGTCGCTCGGGTCACGGTCTCGACGTTCATGCCGTCGGGGCCTTCCCGGACCGGGCCGCGCAGACCCGCGGTGCCGAAGGTCAGCACGATGTCACTGCGCCGAGATCGCGGCGATGACATTCCGGAGCAAGCGGCCCATCCGTTCGGCGGCGTCCCGGCCGACGGCGAGGACCTCGGAGTGGTCGAGCGGCTCCCCGGTGATGCCCGCCGCCAGGTTGGTGACCAACGAGAGCCCGAGCACGTCGAGCCCCGCCGCACGGGCTGCGATGGTCTCGTGCACTGTCGACATGCCGACGAGGTCCGCGCCCAGGGCGCCGAGCATCCGGATCTCGGCCGGGGTCTCGTACTGCGGGCCCGGCAGCCCGGCGTAGACCCCTTCGGCGAGATCGGGATCGACGCGTCGCGCAGCCTCGCGCAGGGCCGGACGATAGGCGTCGACCATATTGACGAAGTGGGCGCCGTCGAGAGGAGAACGTCCGGTCAGATTGAGTTGGTCGGAGATCAAGACCGGTTGGCCGACGGTCAGTCCGGGGCGGATGCCCCCGGCGGCGTTGGTCAGGACCACGGTGCGGGCACCGGCGGCCGCGGCCGTCCGGATCGGGTGCACCACGCGTCGGAGCGGATGCCCCTCGTAGGGGTGCACGCGGCCGAGGAGCACCAGGACGCGGGCGGCGCCGATCTCGATCGACTGGACCGTCCCCGCGTGCCCCTGCGCCGACGGCGTGCCGAATCCGGGGAGCTCGGCCATCGAGAGTTCGGCGACGGGGTCGCCGAGCGCCGCGGCCGCGGGCGCCCAGCCGGACCCGAGGACCACGGCGACGTCGTGGTGGTCGGCGCCGGTCGCCGCGGCGATCGCTTGCGCCGCGCGCGAAGCGACTTCGTCGGGGCTGGCGTCGGTGCTCTCGGCGTCGTGATCGACGGTGGAATCCATGGCCACAACCATAAGTCTGTTCACCCGTGCCTGCTCCTCCGCCCGGGCGCGGCGATAAGGTTTCTGCCATGCCTTACTTGAATGTCACCGACGACGCCGCCGAGCTCTACCTGGGTACCGAGGGCGTCGAGCTCGACGAGACCAATCCCGAGAATCGCTTCGGCCGCGAGTGGATCGCCAAGGTCTCGGATTTGACCGATGAGGCCGTCGCCGCCAAGAAACCGTTGATCATCAGCGCCACGGGCAAGTTCTTCTCCAACGGCCTCGACACCGATTACCTGTTCTCCGGCGCCGAGCCGTTGCCGACCTATCTTGACGCCGTGCATGCGCTGTACGCCAAGGTGGTCTCGGCGGCGACGCCGACCATTGCCGCGATCAACGGCCACGCTTTCGGTGCCGGAGCCATGCTGGCCCTGTGCGCCGACCACCGCATCATGCGCGAGGACCGCGGTTTCTGGTCGCTGCCCGAGGCCGCGCTCAACATGCCGTTCCCGCGGGGCATGGCGGGACTGCTCCGGACCCGCGTCCCCGACGCCACGCTGACCGAGGCCATCCTGACCTCGCGCCGGTACGGTGCGGCCGACGCCGTGGCCGGCGGCATCATCGAGGAAGCCGTCCCCGCGGACCGACTGCTCGAGCGCGCCCGCGAAGTGGCCCGGGAACGCGCACAGTTCGCCGGCGAGAACCTCGGAAACATCAAACGTGCGCTCCGCCTGCCGCTGCTCGAGGACCTCACCGCTCCGACCCCGGCGACGCTGCTGTGAGTTCGGCCGTGATCGACGCGTGGCTCGCCGCGAATCTCGGGACGGTGGTGGGCTGGCGCCGCGAGATCCACGCCGAGCCGGAACTGTCGATGGCCGAGTTCAAGACGACCGCGAAGGTCGTGAAGATCCTCAGCGAAGCGGGGCTCGCGCCCAAGGTGCTCCCCAAGGGCACCGGTGTCGTCTGCGACTTCGGACCCACCGACGCGCCGCGCATCGGCCTCCGCGCCGATCTCGACGGGCTCCCGATCCCGGAACAGACCGGACTGCCGTTCACCTCGCGGGTGGAAGGCGTCTCGCACTCGTGCGGGCACGACGCCCACACGGCGATCCTGCTCGGCACGGCACTGCTGCTGGCCGAACACATGAACGCGGGCAATCGCCTGCCGTTCGGCGTCCGCCTGCTGTTCCAGGCCGCCGAGGAGGTGATGCCCGGCGGTGCGCTCGATGCGATCGACGCCGGCGTCACCGACGGCCTCACCCGGATGTTCGCGCTGCACTGCGACCCGCACCTGCCGGCGGGCACCGTCGGCCTCCGGGCCGGAGCGCTCACCTCCGCGGCCGATCGCGTCGAAGTCCACCTGCACGGACCGGGCGGGCACACCTCGCGCCCGCACCTCACCGCCGACCTGGTCTACGCGATGGGCACCGTCATCACCGGCCTGCCGGGCTTCCTGTCCCGGCGGGTGGATCCGCGGTCGGGGACCGTGATGGTGTGGGGCGCAGCCCATTCCGGCGACGCGCCGAACGCGATACCGCAGGAGGGACGGCTCCGCGGCACCGTCCGCACCGGCGACCGTGACGTGTGGCAAGACCTGGAACCGCTGGTGCGCAGCATCATCGGTGAACTGGTGGCACCACTCGGCGTGACCTACGACCTCACCTACGTCCGCGGCGTTCCGCCCGTCGTCAACGACGCAGACAGCATCGCGATGCTGCGTCACAGCGTCGATGCGATCGGCCCGGGAGTCGCGGTCGACACGCCGCAGTCACCCGGCGGCGAGGACTTCGCCTGGTACCTCGAAGCGGTGCCCGGTGCGATGGCTCGTCTCGGAGTCTGGAGCGGCGTGGGCCCGCAGTGCGATCTGCACCAGCCGAACTTCGACATCGACGAGCGTGCGCTCGGCGTCGGCATCGCGATGCTGGCGGGCGTGGTACTCGGCGGGGAACTCGGGTAGCGCCTCGGCGTCGCGCTGACCTGCGAATCAGTCCGCGGCCGGTCCGTCCGGGGTGTCGTCCATCGGTTCCGCCGGTCCCGGACCGACGTTGCGGGCCTCATGCAGACGCAGCCGTTCGACGTACTCGGCCGGGGCGCCCGCGACCTCCGCGGCGTCGGCCATCACGCCGAGGTAGCGCGCCGACGGGAGGCCGCCCTCGTAGCCGTCGATCACGTACAACCAGGCCAGGACCGGGCCGTCGGCCGTGGCGACGCGGGTCCGGATCTTGCGATGGACGCCGAGTTCGGTGCCCTCCCATCGGTCGAGGTTCTTCTCGTCCTCGACCGTCACGTCGTACAGCACCACGAAGACCTTGGACGTCTGGTCGTCGCGGTCCTCGGTGACGGTCGCCAGCGATCCCTCCCAGCCGATGTCGTCGCCGGCGAAGGTCAGTCGCCAGCCGTGGAGCCACCCGGTCGACGACATCGGGGAGTGGGGAGCTCGCTCCAGCATCTGGGCGGGGTCCATGTTCGACGCGTAGGCGGCATAGATCGGCACGTCGCCAGCCTATTCGGTCCGGCCCGGGTAGGGAACACCGGTCGGTCGGGAGGCATCGGAGGCGGCGAGGGGATACCGTTGACGTTGGACTTTGAAACATTGCGGACTTTTGAAACTTTGCGAAGGAGCGTTCCCAGTGGCGAAGATCGTGATCATCGGTGGCGGTCCCGCCGGATATGAGGCGGCGCTGAGCGGCGCCCAGTACGGGGCAGACATCACGGTGATCGATTCGGACGGAATCGGCGGAGCCTGCGTGCTGTGGGACTGCGTGCCGTCGAAGACGTTCATCGCCTCGACCGGCATCCGCACCGAGGTGCGCCGCGCGGCCGACCTCGGCGTGGAGATCACCGCCGACCAGGCCTCGGTGTCTTTGCCCCAGGTTCACCAGCGGGTGAAGGACCTTGCTTTCGCGCAGTCGGCCGACATCCGCTCGCGTCTCATCTCCGAGGGCGTCAAGATCGTCAGCGGCACCGCGCAGCTCGGCGACGTGCAGCCCGGGATCGGCGCCCACGAGGTGATCGCGACCCTGGCCGACGGAAGCACCGAGACCTTTGAGGGCGACGTGGTCCTCATCGCGACCGGCGCATCGCCGCGCATTCTGCCGACCGCGGTGCCCGACGGCGAGCGCATCCTGAACTGGCGTCAGCTCTACGACCTCACCGAACTGCCCGAGCACCTGGTGATCGTCGGCTCGGGCGTCACCGGCGCCGAGTTCGCCCACGCCTACACCGAGCTCGGTGTGAAGGTGACCCTGGTGTCGAGTCGCGACCGCGTCCTCCCGCACGAGGACGAGGACGCCGCCCGCGTGCTCGAGGAGGCGTTCTCCGAGCGCGGCGTCACCCTCATCAAGTACGCCCGCGCCGAGAAGGTGACGCGCGACGAGACGTCGGCGACCGTGCACCTCGCCGACGGCAAGCAGGTCACCGGCACCCACGTGCTGATGACCGTCGGCTCGGTTCCCAACACCGACAACCTCAACCTCGAGGGGGCGGGGGTCGCCGTCGACCGCGGCGGCTACATCACCGTCGACCGGGTCTCGCGCACGTCGGTCCCCGGCGTCTACGCGGCGGGCGACTGCACCGGCGTGCTGCCGCTCGCGTCGGTCGCGGCCATGCAGGGCCGCATCGCGATGTACCACGCGCTCGGCGAGGGCGTGAGCCCGATCCGTCTCAAGACCGTCTCGTCGGCCATCTTCACTCGCCCGGAGATCGCCAACGTCGGCGTCTCGCAGAAGGCGATCGATGCGGGGGAGTACCCGGCGCGCACCGTGATGCTGCCGCTGTCGACCAATCCGCGTGCCAAGATGAGCGGTCTGCGGCGGGGCTTCGTCAAGATCTTCTGCCGTCCCGCCACGGGCGTGGTGATCGGCGGCGTGGTGGTCGCTCCGAACGCGTCGGAACTGATTCTGCCCATCGGCATCGCCGTCGAGAACAAACTGCAGGTCTCGGAGATCGCGCACACCTTCTCGGTGTACCCGTCGCTGTCCGGTTCCATAGCCGAGGCCGCACGCCAGCTCATTCGTCACGACGACCTGGACTGAGCGAATCTGATTGTCGCGCACTAATTTCCGCGGCCATTCCGCGTTGTCGGGGGTCGGGCTGCCCGGCGTGAGGGCGCGGTGAGCACCTGGCGCGAACTGCTCGGCCGGGAGCACCGGGCGCCCATGACGGTGATGGCCGGCGGCATCGCGCTGTTCGCCATCAACGTCTATCTCACCACCTCGCTGCTGCCGAGCGCCGTCGCCGACATCGGTGGCCAGGAACTGTACGCCTGGACGATGACGGTGTTCCTCGTCGTCTCGGTGATCTCGTCGATGCTGGTCAGTCGCTGGCTCGCCAAGTTCGGCGCCCGGCGGTCGTACGTGGTGGCGTTCGCGCTGTTCACCGCCGGGACGATCGTCGCGGGCGCCTCGCCGACCATGACGGTGATGCTGATCGGTCGCGCCCTGCAGGGCTTCGGCGCCGGTCTCCTCGGCGGACTCGGCTTCGCCGTCGTGCGACTGGTGCTGCCGCCGAACCTGTGGCAGCGGTCCATCGCCCTGATGTCGGCGATGTGGGGCGTCGGCAACTTCGTCGGACCGGTGGTCGGCGGCTTCTTCGCCCAGATTCATTTCTGGCGCGGGGCCTTCGTTCTCCTCGCGGTGTTCGCCGTCGGCCTCATCGGACTCACGCTGCGTGCGCTGCCCCCGCGGAATGCGACGGTCGACGAGCCGGGTCCGGTGCCGTGGGTGTCCCTCTCCCTGCTGACCGCGGCGGTCGGCGCCATCAGCGTGGCGTCGCTGCTGGACGGTCCGGCGATCTGGATTCTGGTGGGGGTCGCCGTGATCGGCGGACTCGCCTTCGTCGGCTGGGAACGTCGAGCCGACACGCGCGTTCTGCCGGAGATGACATACCGGGGCGCGTCGCCGTTGCGCTGGATCTATCTCGCGATCATGGTTCTGGCCGGCGTCTCGACCGTCGAGACCTTCCTGCCGCTGTTCGGGCAGGAACTCGGCGGCCTGGGACCGCTCGCCGCCGGGTTCCTCGGCGCCTCGATCTCGTGGGGCTGGACCATCGCCTCCATCACGACCAGCGGCATCGACAGCGAACGCGGGCGTCGGCTGGTTCGCCTCGGCGGTCCGCTGATTCTCGGCAGCGGTCTGATCGCCTACGCGGCTCTTCAGACACACCACCCGTCGACGGCCGTCGTGGTCGCGTGGTTCGCGGTCCTGTTCGTCGCGGGCTGCGGCATCGGCATGGCGATGGCCCACTGGTTCAGCGCGGGACTGCGCGTCACCGACGACGAGACGCAAGCGCCCCAGGTGTCGGCCGGCCTGAACACTTCGCAGCTGATCGCGAACGCCTGCGGTTCCGCGCTCGCCGGACTGCTGGTAGCGCTCGGCGGGCCGGACCTCGTCGACTCCGCCAAGATGCTCGGCTACGGCTTCGCGGTGTTGGCGTTCCTCGGAGTCGCCGTCGCGCTGCGGGAGTTCGCGGCGGACAAACGCTGGCGCGCCGCAGGCCCCGCGTAACCGACAGACCCGCGGGGCTACGCCAGGTCGAAGCTGTGCGTGACGGCCCGATTCCAGCCGTCGAACAGGCGGGCGCGCTCATCGTCGGGCATGGTGGGCTCCCACTGGCCGCCGTGTGCCCAGTTCTCCCGGATCTCGTCGACGCTGCTCCAGTAGCCGACCGCCAGACCGGCGGCGTACGCGGCGCCGAGCGCGGTGGTCTCGTTGACGACCGGACGGACCACCGGGACCCCGAGGATGTCGGACTGGAACTGCATCAGGAGCTCGTTGACGACCATGCCGCCGTCGACCTTCAGGGTGTTGAGGGGAACCCCGGAGTCCGCTTCCATGGCCTCGATGACCTCGCGGGTCTGGTAGGCGCTGGCTTCCAGGACCGCGCGCGCGATGTGGGTGCGGTCGGCGAAGCGCGTCAGTCCGACGATCACCCCGCGGGCGTCCGGGCGCCAGCGCGGAGCGAACAGGCCGGAGAACGCCGGGACGAAGTAGACGCCTCCGTTGTCGTCGGCCTGCTTCGCGAGCTGCTCCACCTGGGCCGCGGAGTCGATGATGCCGAGGTTGTCGCGGAGCCACTGGACCAGGGAACCGGTGACGGCGATCGAGCCTTCCAGCGCGTAGCGCGCGGGTTCGTCGCCGAGTCGGTAGCAGACGGTGGTGAGCAGCCCGTGCTTACTGAGAACGGGCTCCGTACCGGTATTGAGCAGCAGAAAGTTGCCGGTGCCGTAGGTGTTCTTGGCCTCGCCGGGTTCCAGGCAGGCCTGCCCGAACATCGCGGCCTGCTGGTCGCCGAGAATGCCGCCGAGGGGCACATCGGGCAGCGATCCGACGGTGCGGAGGCTCCCGAGAACACCCGAACTGGAGTGAATCGTCGGCAGCATCGACATCGGGATGCCGAAGTCGGCGCAGATCTCCTCGTCCCACTGCAGGGTGTGCAGGTCCATCAGCATGGTGCGGGAGGCGTTGGTGACGTCGGTGATGTGCAGGCCGCCGTCGACGCCGCCGGTCATGTGCCAGGCCAGCCAGGTGTCCATGGTCCCGAACAGCAGGTCGCCCGCTTTCGCGCGGTCTCGCGCACCGTCGACGTTGTCCAGGATCCAGCGGACCTTGGGACCCGCGAAATAGGTGGAGAGCGGCAGGCCGGTCTTCTCCCGGTAGCGATCGACACCGAGGTCGCCGGCCAGCTGTCGGCACAGGTCGTCGGTGCGGGTGTCCTGCCAGACGATCGCGTTGTAGACCGGTTGCCCGGTGTGGCGGTCCCACACCACGGTCGTCTCGCGCTGATTGGTGATGCCGCACGCGGCGATCGCTGACGGCTGCAACTGCGCGCCGGCGAGCGCAGCCGCGGCCACGCGTCGGGTGTTGCGCCAGATCTCCATCGGGTCGTGCTCCACCCATCCCGCACGCGGGAAGATCTGCTCGTGTTCCAGCTGTTCGCTGTAGACCACCGAGCCGGCGCGGTCGAAGATCATCGCCCTGGTGGACGTGGTTCCCTGATCGATGGCAGCGACGAATTCAGCATCTGGATTCACGCGTCACAGTGTCGCACGTCAGGGGGTTACCTTCGGGTAGTCTTGCGAAATATGGAGAGCGAGTTCAATCCGGATCGGCCCGCGGACCTGAGCCCGGCCTACCGTGACGAGGCCTGGCGACGCCTGAGCGAAGAGCAGTTCGACATCATCGTCGTCGGCGGTGGCGTGGTGGGCGTCGGCGCAGCGCTCGACGCCGCCACCCGAGGTCTGCGCGTGGCACTGGTCGAAGCGCGGGACATCGCCTCCGGCACCTCGAGCCGATCGTCGAAGATGTTCCACGGCGGGCTGCGCTATCTGGAGCAGTTCGAGTTCGGACTGGTTCGCGAAGCGCTCCGGGAACGCGAGCTCTCCTTGCGTCTGCTGGCACCGCATCTGGTGCGTCCGCTGCCGTTCCTGGCGCCGCTGACCCGCCGCGGCTGGGAGCGCCCGTACATGGCGGCAGGCCTGTTCCTGTACGACCGGATGGGTGGCGCGAAGTCGGTGCCCGGTCAGCGACACGTCTCCCGTTCGGGCGCCCTGCGGGTCGCGCCGAGCCTCAAGCGTGACGCGCTCATCGGCGGCATCCGCTACTACGACACCGTCGTCGACGACGCCCGTCACAGCCTCACCCTGGCCCGCACCGCGTCGCAGTACGGCGCGGTGATCCGCACGTCGACCCAGGCGGTCGGTTTTCTCACCGAAGCCGACCGCGTGATGGGTGTGAAGGTCCGCGACACCGAGTCGGGCGAGACCACCGAGATCCGCGGGCACTGCGTCATCAACGCCGCGGGGGTATGGACCGACGAGGTCCAGGCGCTCTCCAAGCAGCGCGGTCACTTCAAGGTGCGCGCCTCCAAGGGGGTGCACATCGTGGTTCCCCGCGACCGCATCGTCTCCGAGACCGCCATCATTCTGCGCACTGCGAACTCGGTGCTGTTCGTGATCCCCTGGGAGACCCACTGGATCATCGGCACCACCGACACCGACTGGAACCTCGACCTGGCGCACCCGGCGGCCACGCGCAAGGACATCGACTACATCCTCGACCGGGTGAATCAGGAACTCGTCACGCCGTTGACGCACGACGATATCGAGGGCGTCTACGCCGGTCTCCGACCACTGCTGGCCGGCGAGGACGACGAGAGCTCGAAGCTCTCGCGCGAGCACGCCGTCGCCGTGGTCGCGCCGGGACTGGTGTCGATCGCGGGCGGCAAGTACACCACCTATCGGGTGATGGGCGCCGACGCCGTCGAGGCGTGCAACGACTACATCCCGACACGGGTGGCGCCGTCGATCACCGAGCGGGTCCCGCTGGTGGGCGCCGACGGCTACTTCGCGCTGATCAATCAGTGCGAGCACCTGGGCGAGCGATTCGGGCTGCACCCGTACCGGATCAGGCGGCTGCTGAATCGCTACGGGTCGCTCCTCGACGACGTCCTGTACCACGCGGACGCCGATCCGTCGCTGCTGCAGCCGCTCGACGCCGCGCCGCAGTATCTGCGCGCCGAGGTGGTCTACGCGGTGTGGGCCGAAGGTGCCCTGCACCTCGAGGACGTGCTCGCACGACGCACGCGCATCGCGATCGAGTACAGCCACCGGGGCGTGGACTGTGCTCGGGAAGTCGCGGACCTGATGGCGCCGATCCTCGGCTGGAGTGACGAGACCACCGAGTGGGAGGTCGCCAACTACATCGCTCGCGTCGAGGCGGAGATCGCCTCGCAGCGACAGCCGGATGACGAATCGGCCGATGCGTTGCGTGCCGCGGCGCCGGAGTCGCGTCGGGAGATCCTGGAGCCGGTGCCGGTTCCCGACTAGCGGATCAGGCCGGAGGCCCAACGACGGCGACGTCGGGGCCTTGGGCCCTGGCGTGCGGCGCTCACGACCGGAGAATAGAAGTCATGAGTGACAAGCCGGTGGAGATCCTGAGCGAGGCGAAGGCCTGGAAGCTGCTCGAAGGCAGTGTTCTCGGCCGATTGGCGCTGTGTGTCGACGGCAACCCGGAGCTCTTCCCGCTCAACGCCTACGCAGCGGACGGAAAGATCCTGTTCCACACCTCGCCAGGCACCAAGCTTCGCGAGTTGGTGGTGAACGATCGCGCGGTCTTCGAGACCGATGCGTTCACCAGCCGCTCGGGGTGGAGCGTGGTGGCCAAGGGGCGGGCCCGGATCTTGACCGACGCGGCCGAGATCGCCGCGGCGGAGGCGACACCCCTGCACGCGTGGATCCCCACCGAGAAGACCGCGTACGTCCAACTCGACGTCGACGAGATCACCGGTCGGCGCTTCGTCTTCGGTGCCGAAGCGACGGTCGTCTAGACCCGTCGTTCACGACTTGCGACGGCGAACCACCCAGCAGTCGATTCTGCCGTAGCCCTTGACGCTGACGTTCGGAATCCGCCGGAGCTTGAGGTCGTCGGCTCGTGTCTCATCAGGTCCGTGGTCGGTGCACAGCGCGTCGTGCACGCCGTGATCGGCGACCACCGTGCCCGGGCGCGCGACCGACGTCAATCGTGAGGCGACGTTCACGGTCGGGCCGAGGACGTCGCCGAGTCGGCGCACCACGTCGCCGAAGGCGATGCCCGCGCGGACAGACGGAAAGGCGTCGTCTTCGTCTTGGCCGCGTTCGGCGAGGACGAGCGCGATCTCGGCGGCATCGCGTGGGGAGTCGGCGACGAAGAGCACTTCGTCGCCGATGGTCTTGATGACCTGACCGCCGCGATCCAGCACCGCTTCGGTCACCGCGGACTCGAAACCCTCGATCCAGGTGACGAGTTCGTGCTCGTCGAGCTTCCGGCTCTGCGAGGTGTACCCGACGATGTCGACGAAACCGATCGCCAACTGCTCACCGGACTCGGGTCCCGCGGCGTCGGACGCCGGATCTCCGGACATCAGGGAGGCCGTTGCGCTCGACAGGTGCCGACGCCACACGTAATCCTGAAACGCCTCGATCTGCGGGAGGACCTCGTCGATCAGTGCCAGGTGCTGCTCGTCGGTGGCGTCGTTCTCCCTGCGGAGTTCGGCGAGCAGCCGCACCTGCCACTCGGCCAACCGCGCGAAACTGCGTGCCAGGGTGCGGACCAGGGCGGCTTGCGAGTCCACGCTCACCACCCCGAGGTGCATCAGCGCTGCGCTCTGACGCAGGGCGTCGGCGTCGGCGGAGGTGAAGGCGACGACGTCGTCGGCAACCTGGGGAAAACCGAGCAGTCGCCACAGGGTGACGGCGGTCGCGAGGTCGACGCCCGACTGCTCGACGAGGTCGAGGCGGGTGAGGGTCGGAGTCTCTCCGAGCAGCAGATCCTGGATGCCTGTGGCGAGGCGGGCCTCGCGCTCGCGGTTCCGGGGTTCTTCGGAGTGATGATCGACGGTCACGGCCACAGTATGCGTCCGCGACGAGCGCGGAGTCCCGTGATTGTGGCGAGCGCCTCCTCGCGAATCGGCGGCGGGTGGCCGATGTATTCGCCGCCACAGACCAAGGGCACTGGCGAGAACGTCGTTCGAAGGTCAAACTTATGGGCATGAGCGCACAACCGGTGGAGTACCTGAGTCCCGAGCAGTCGTGGGAATTGTTGGAGGGCAGTGTTCTTGGTCGCTTGGCGGTCTGCGTCGACGGTCAGCCCGACGTGTTCCCGCTGAACATCTACGCCGCCGACGGCAAGATCCTCTTCCGCACCACGGAGGGGACCAAGTTGGTCGAGCTGGCCTGCAACGACCGCGCGGTCATCGAGACCGATTCGTTCACCAGTCGCATCGGCTGGAGCGTGGTCGCGAAGGGGCGTGCACGGACGCTGGTCGACTCGGCGGAGATCGAAGCCGCCGACAACAGCCCGCTGAATCCGTGGGTGGCCACCGTCAAGACCACGTACATCGAGATCGAGGTCGACGAGATCAGCGGTCGTCGTTTCGTCTTCGGGCCGGATCCGGAGCGCGAGATCACGTAGGGCCTGCGGACCGTCGTCGGCGTGATCAGGACAGGTCGGCGAAGGTTCCCTCGGTCACCACGACGTCGTCCGCGAGCGGTCTGGTGACCGACCAGGTCTCGGTGAATGCGCACTTGGACGTGCGCCATTCGCCGTTCTCGATGACGTACTCGTCGTCGTACTCGCCGGTCGAGACGGTCTCGGTGCGCGCCAGCAGGTTGACCTGCCGGAAACGCAGGGTCCATCGGCCGGTGGCCGTGCCCTCACCGGTCAGCCGGATCTCGGGATGCATGCCGTGGTGCATGTCGAAGACGACGTGCTTGCCGTCGACGGTGTGGAGCGCGACCTTCGTGAAGATCTGCGCCATCGGCTCGACGTCGTCGAAGCTCCCGAGCCTGCCGTAGTCGATCCGTGCGCCGCTGGCGATGAAGGCGTCGCGGAATCCCTGCGGGTCCTTCGCGTCGCACGCGCGCCAGTAGCGGTACTTCAGTTCTTTGATCGCCTCGATGTGCTCGAGGGCGGCGATCCGCTGCTCAATGTCCATGGGTCCTCCGGGATCTCGGTGCTGGAGTCGGCATTCTGACCTTAGTGTCGCGGTTGGCAGCGGGGACACAAGTAGGCATTCCGATCGTCGGGAGGCGCGCCGAGCGACAGCCGCTCGACGGCCGTCCCACACCGTCGGCACGACCGCCGCGCACGGCCGTACACCCACAACTCCCGGCCGCGGGCCCGGACGCCGGTGGTCGAGCGGACGGTGCGCAGTCGGTTGTCGTAGAGCAGCCGGTGGGCGAGGTCAACCATGGCCGGAAGGTCGACGCGTCCGGCCGGTGTCGCCGGGTGCACGCGCCGCAGAAAGCACAGCTCGCTGCGATACACGTTCCCGATCCCGGCGAGCTTCCGCTGGTCCAGGAGAGCGAGGCCGATCGGCAGGCTCGGGTCCGCCGCCAGGTTGGCGACCGCGACATCGGGATCCCATTCCGGGCCGAGCAGGTCCGGACCGAGATGGGCGACCGCGGCGGACGGATCGGTCAGCACCTCGAGGACCCCGAGATCGAAGCCGACCGCCTCGACCTCGCGCGATCTCAGAACCACGCGGGCGGTGTGCGCCGGTCGCCGCCATCGAGCGCCGGTCGCGTGCACGTGCCACGCGCCCTCCATCTTCAGATGCGAGTGGATCGAGAGCGGCCGGTGATCGGAACCCGCCGGGTCCGCGCGCACCACATCGATGAACAGGTGCTTGCCGACCGAACGAACCCCGGTGACGACGGTGCCGGAGAGATCGACCGTCGCCTCCTTGGGCACTCGGAAGTCGCTGCGGGTCAGCGTCTTTCCTTCAAGCGCCGCCCGCAGCCGATGCGCGATGTGGAAGACGGTGTCGCCCTCGGGCATCGGTCACCGCCGCCGGGGGTCGTAGTTCATGCGCAGCCCGCGCGGGGTGGTCGCGAAGCCGGCGGCGACGAGCTGCTCACCGAGCGCGGTCCGGCGGACGGGCTCGCCGTCGACCTGGTCGATGTGGATGCGAGGGATGTGGCCGGCCGTCACCGCGCGGACCAGTGCACCGGCAGCGGTCGCCAGGGCCTGCTCGTCGGTCTCGAACGTGAGTACCGTCTTGCCGCCGCGTTCGACGAAGACCACGGCCCGTCCGCCGACCACGACCACCACCGCGCCGGGCTTGCGGCCGGGTCGATGCCCGGACTCGACGGGACGGTCGGGCCAGTCGAGCGCCGCGCCGTACGGGTTGGCGGGATCGGTGGCAGCGAGCACGACCGCTTCGGTGCGCTGATCCCGACTGGGGACCACGGACTCGCGCAGCAGGTCGACGGTGTGTCCGGCCGCGAACTGCGCACCGCCGAGTCCGTCGATGTAGTAGCCGCGTCGCACCTGTCCGTTGTCTTCGAAGACCGCCAACGCCTTGTAGATCCGAGCGAAGCCGCCTTCGGTCGATTCGGCCGCCACCGAGCCCTTGGTGACGACGCCGTAGCGGTCGAGTAGGACTTCGCAGGTGGCGGCCGCGGCGGCGGTCGGATCCACGTCGACGCGCCGAATCACCGACCAGCGACCGCCCACGTGTGCGGGCGTGGCGACCGTTGTCGCTCCGGCCAGGTAGTGCGACGACAGTCGTGCCGCTCGGAGTCGGGGAGCGCGGCCACGGGTGCGGTGCGCGGAGGTCGCCGTCGACGCGGCGGTCCGCGGTGGATCGAGGGCGGCCCGGACCACCGAGAACGAGTCGTTGGTGACGAGTCCGGCCCAGACGAGATCCCATAGGATCTCGGGGAGTTCCTGGTCGCCGATCGGGGTCCCGGCGTCGGCGAGGGCGGTCGACAGTTCTCGGAACCGCACCGCGCCCATCCGGTCGAGGGCCTCCAGGAGCGCGGTGTGTGGCGCCTCGGGTTCGAAGTCGCTCGCCGGCCGCAGCGTCAGGGGCGCCGAGTCGGCCAGGTGCAGGGCCACCCACCCGTCGGCGCCGCCGATTCCGCCGTGGCCCGACCACACCACCTCGCCGGACGCGGTGAGTTCGTCGAGCATCGCGGGCTGGTAGTCGTCGACCCGCGACGGCAGCACCAGGGTCTCCCACGCGGACGCGGGAATCGGTTGTCCGGCGAGCTGCTCGACGGCCGCGGCGACCCCGGCGACACCGCGCGGACGGGTGGTGTCGGTGATGCGCTGCCAGCCGAGCAGGAAGCGGGTGTACGCGTCGGCCGAGACCGGCTCCACCTCGGCGCGTCCCGCCGCGAGCGAGCCGCGGCGCAGCTGCGTCAGCACGTCGGAATGGCACCACTGGGAGGCCTGCTGGTCGGGAGTCAGCGCGGTGAACTCACCCTCGATCACCGCTCGGCGACCGGCGAGGTCGTCGAGGGCGCGCGCGACGACCGCGGGCGCCATTCCGAGATCGGCGACGATGTCGGCGACGGTGAACGGACCGTGCGTTCGGGCGTACCGGTGCACCAGGTCGGTGATCGGGTCGGCCACCGCTTGCAGATGCGCCACCGGGACGCCCAGCGGCATCGGGATGCCGAGGCCGTCGCGCAGGCGGGCGGCGTCGTCCACGGCGGCGAGCTTCGGGACGCCGCGCATGCTCACCTCGATCAGGAGGCCGTCGCCGAGCAACTGGACGAGAAGGGGCGGCAGGGCGTCGTCGCCCCGGTACCGGTCGGCGATCTCCTCCCGGGTACAGGGACCCAGCCAGCGCAGCAGGTCGACGAGGTCCTCGCGGTCCCGGGCGCGCCGTTCCGGGGCGGTGCGCTGCAGGCGGGCCACGACCTCCTCGATCACCGCGGGGTCGAGCAGTTCACGCAGGTCCACCCGACCCAGCAACTGGGCGAGCAGCGCGGTGTCGAGTGACAGCGCGGTGGCGCGGCGTTCGGCGAGGGGTGCGTCGTCGTCGTAGATGAACGACCCCACGTAGCCGAGCAGCATCGACGCGGCAAAGGGCGACGGCGCCGACGTCTCGACCTCGGTGACGCGGATCTTCCGCTGCGCGATGCGGGTCAGGACGTCGATGAGCGCCGGGAGGTCGTAGACGTCGGCCAGACATTCGCGGACCGTCTCCAAGATGATCGGGAAGTCGGGGAAGCGGGCGGCCACGGCCAGCAGTTGGGCGCTGCGCTGGCGTTGCTGCCAGAGCGGGGCGCGCTTGCCCGGATCGCGGCGGGGCAGCAGCAGCGCGCGTCCGGCGCACTCGCGGAAGCGCGAGGCGAACAGCGACGAATCGGCCAGCGCACGGGTCACGTCGTCCTCGATGTGGGCCGGGTCGAGAACGAAGACCTCGGCGCCGGGCGGCGCATCGTCGGTGTCGGGCAGTCGGACGATGATGCCGTCGTCGGTGGCCGTGGTCGCACCGTCGAGGCCGAGGCGGGCGGACAGCTGCGCGGCGATGGCGCTGGCCCACGGGGCGTGGACCCGCAGACCGTAGGGTGAGTGGAGCACCAGTCGCCAGTCGCCGAGTTCGTCGCGAAACCGCTCCAGCACCAGGGTGCGATCGGTGGGGAGGACGCCCGTCGCCTCGCGCTGTTCGGTGATCAGCGCGGCCAGGTTGCGATGCGCGTTGCTGCTGAGGCCGAGATCGGTGGACACCGCGGCGAGCTTCTCGTCGTCGCCGGCCACGCCGACGAACTTGCCGATCGCCGCACCCAACTCGGCGGGCCTGCCGACGGCGTCGCCGATCCAGAACGGCAGGCGCCCGGGGAGGCCGAACGCGGGGGAGACGAGGACGCGGTCGTGGGTGATCTCTTCGATCCGCCAGCTCGAGGCGCCGAGCGCGAACACATCGCCGATGCGTGACTCGTAGACCATCTCCTCGTCGAGCTCGCCGACGCGGCGCGGCTGCCCGCTGCGGGTGGAGTCCTCGCTGCCGATCAGGAACACCCCGAACAGGCCGCGGTCGGGAATGGTGCCGCCGGAGGTGACGGCCAGCCGCAGGGTGCCGCGGCGTGCGGACAGGATGCCCGAGGTGCGGTCGTAGTCGACGCGCGGTCGCAGTTCGGCGAACTCGTCGGACGGGTACCGTCCGGAGATCAGGTCGAGGACGGCGTCGTAGACGTCGCGGGTGAGGGTTCGGTACGGCATCGCGCGCCGCACCGTCGCGTACCACTCGTTCACGTCGAGGTCGTCGACGGCGGTCGCGGCGATGGTCTGCTGCGCCAGGATGTCGAGCGGGTTGGCAGGCACCGACAGCGCTTCGATCCGACCCGCGAGCATCAACTGCGTCACCACGGTGCAGTGGATCAGGTCGGTGCGGTGCTTCGGGAAGAGGACACCCCGGCTCACCTCTCCGACCTGGTGGCCGGCGCGACCGATGCGCTGGAGCGCAGACGCCACCGACGGCGGAGCCTCCACCTGGATCACCAGATCGACGGCGCCCATGTCGATGCCGAGCTCCAGGGAACTGGTCGCGACGACGCAACGCAGGCGCCCCGACTTGAGATCGTCCTCGATCTCGGCGCGCTGCTCCTTGCTCACCGACCCGTGGTGTGCGCGGGCGAGCACCGCGGCGGCGCCCGCGGTAGTGCCGCTGCCCGACACGTAGGAGGGCATGCCGCCCGGGACCTCGGGATTGGCTCGGTTCGCATCGATGTCGAGACCCGCTCGCTGGGCGGCGATCTCGTTGAGGCGAGCGGTGAGCCGCTCCGCCAGACGGCGCGAGTTCGCGAACACGATGGTCGAGCGATTGGCCTCGATACGGTCGACGATCGCGGCTTCGACATGCGGCCACAGCGAGCCCGCGGTGGGTGAGAACGCGTCGTCGAGACCGTCGGCGCCGGTCGCTGCGGGCGGGATGTTCGCCATGTCCTCGACCGGGACCTCCACCGTCAGGTCGAAGGTTTTGGTGGCCGGCGGTTTCACCACCGTGGACGGACGGTCGCCGGACAGGAATTCGGCGACCAGCGACTCCGGGCGCACAGTGGCGGACAGCCCGATGCGCTGCGCGGGTGCGTCCAGTCGGGCGTCGAGGCGTTCCAGAGAGAGTGCGAGATGCGTTCCGCGTTTGGTGGCGGCGACGGCGTGGACCTCGTCGACGATCACCGTCGTCACCGTCGCGAGTGTCTCTCTGACTGACGAGGTGAGCATCAGATACAGCGATTCGGGAGTGGTGATCAGAATGTCGGGCGGATGCGTCTGCAGGCGACGCCGATCGGCGGCGGGGGTGTCGCCGGAGCGGACACCCACGCGAATCGTGGGCGCGTCGAGGCCGAGGTTCGCGGCGGCGTTCGCGATGCCGACGAGCGGGGCGGAGAGATTGCGTTCGACGTCGACCGCGAGGGCTTTGAGCGGTGACACGTAGAGCACCCGGACGCCTGGGCGGGCGTCGGTCGGATCGGACGGCCGGTCGCCGACCGGGACCAGTCGTTCGCGGTACAACGAGTCGATGGCCCACAGGAAGGCAGCAAGGGTCTTACCGGAGCCGGTAGGTGCCACGACCAGGGTGTTGTCGCCGCGCGCGATGGCCGACCACGCACCGGACTGGGCTCGCGTCGGCTTCCCGAACACTTCGGTGAACCACCGTTGCGTGGCCGGGTGCATGCTCTCGAGAATCGTCGACTTCCGTGCCACTGTTCCATTCAAGCGCATGCCCCCGACAGTCGAGGTGCGACTGTCGGGGGCCTGCGGGGTTCCGGGCCGTACAGGGTCACGCTGCGCGGCGTAGTACGGGTCCGATCAGGCCGCGGCCTTGCCGTCCCACTCGATCAGCTTCCAGCCCTTGTCCGGGGTGCCCTTGACCACCACGCGGCCGGTGTTGTGGATCGGGTCGGTCTGCAACTTGCTCATGTCGGGGTTCGAGACCGTCAGCAGGGTCCAGAACATGATGGTTCCGCCGTGCGAGAAGATCACCGGGCGCTTGCTGCCGCGGTTCTTGACCGCGCGCAGCGAGTCGTTGACGCGCTTGACGAACTCGTGCCCGTCGATCGATCCGGGGATGCGGGCGTCGAGGTTGCCGCCCAGCCACTGCAGCGGGGCCGCGAGGTAAGTGCGCATCGAATCCTTCTCCGGCGTGCCTTCCCAGCGACCGGCCTCGATCTCGTGGAAGCCCGGCTCCACGACGATCGGCAGCCGGCGCAGCGTGGACGTCGGCTGCGCGGTCTGTTGGGAGCGAACCATCTTCGACGCGAAGATGCCGTCGAACTTGCGATCGGAGAGGAGTCGAGCGACGGCCGCCGACTGCGCCTGGCCTTGGCCGTGAGGCCCGGGCCGGGCGTCGAGGTGTCGATCAGTCCGGAGGTATTGCCCGCGGACTCGCCGTGGCGGACGAAAGTGACGAACATTTCGCCGGTCTGCGGGGCTGCGACGGCGGTCGCTCCGCCGGACACCAGCATCACGACGGCGGCGAACAGCGCAGTCACCAGCGCGGTGACGCGATTCTTCAGAACACTCACGAGGTTCCCTTCAGGGGTGGGAGGGGGTGCGATCACGTCCGTGCGGCGTGATCGGATTCACAAAGTGCGTGGTCACCGTGGCCATCGGCCGCCACTTCCCGATCACTGGGATGTGGTGACACGAATCTGCTGTTCCATCGAACGAGCGACACGCTGGCTGCGCATACTCGGGCGGCGGTACGCTTCTCGGGCCGTCGTGATTAATCCGGTCAGAACCCGGAGCGGTCGCGCCACTGTGGGCAGTCCCGTGAGGGAGTGCGAGTCAGACAGTCACGTCGGCACAACGAGAATCGACCCGGACGCGAGAATCCGGAGAACAGGACGTGCATTGTCATGACCGCATCAATCGCGAGGACTCAGCAGCCCCGCGCGCTGGCCCTTCCCACTGCCTCTGCCGCGAGCGCGGCGCTCTGGCTCACCGCAGTCATCCTGCTGGCTTCGCTGGCGTACTACTTCCTCGGCTACGACCAGGGCGCCGTCTCGGTCTTCGGCAGTGACACTCACGTGCACGAGTTCGTGCACGACGCGCGCCACTTCCTCGGCTTCCCCTGCCACTGAGCCGGGAGAGAACTGAAGAATGGAGCGCAAATTCACCGGCGCAGGTCTGCTCGCAGGCTTGATCGCCGGAATCGTGGCATTCATCTACGCCCGCATCTTCATCGAACCGCAGGTGGCGCTGGCCATCGAGTATGAAGAAGAGCGATCGCATGCGGAGTCCCTGATCACCGGGGAGCATGCTCACGGCCACGAGTTGTTCAGCCGGAGCGTGCAGGAGAACATCGGTGCCGGCGTCGGCACGATGGTCTTCGCGACGGCGATGGGCGCCTTCTTCGCCGTGGCGTTCACCATCGTGTGGGCCTACGTCGGCCGTCGGTGGCCGGCGACCGACCCGCGCGTCGTCGCCGCGGTCCTCGGCGCCGCGGCCTTTGTTGCGGTGATCGGTGTCCCGTACTTCGTGTACCCGCCGAACCCGCCCGCGGTGGGTGAGGAGGACACGATCGGTGCCCGCTCCGGCGCGTACTTGACGCTGACCCTGGTCTCGGTGGTCCTGATGATCGGAGCGGCAGCCGTCGCGTTCTGGCTGTCGGACCGGTTGGGCGGCCTCCGTGCGGGCATCGTGGCAGCTATCGCCTACCTCGTTGCGGTGACGCTGGTGGCGATTCCGCTGCCCGAGTTCGCCGAGGTTCCGGGACCGGTGATGGACGGAGAGAGGATCGTCGGAGCGGGGTTCCCGGGTCAGGTGGTCGCGGACTTCCGGATCTATGCGGTCGCGAACCAGGTGATCCTCTGGACGGTGTTGACGACGGTCTTCGTCCTTCTGCTCGGCGTCTTGATGAGGCGCGAGGCGTCCTCCGCGGATCGTCGAGTCTCGACGGTTCCGGCCTGAGAACGTTTCGCGTGGTGGTCGCCGCCCGAACCGCACCGAACCGGTCGGTGCGGTTCGGCGGTGAACGCGGTGTGCTCGACCGACGCGGCCTTCGCGACGCCGCGGTGCTGGCTTCCGTGCTCGACGACACCGGAAAGCTGACCGTCGGCCCCGAAGTCTCAGCGGTCCAGACGGCCTCCGCAATCCGACCGTCATTCGTCGTCGACTCGGCGCTGACCAGCCTCGACGTCGGCGGATGGCAGGGGCTGGGTCCGGAAGCGGTGCCGCAGGTCGACCTCGGCGCCTGGTTCACCGATCCGGACTGGACCGGGCACGGCGGCGAGTCGGTGACGGCCTTTGTCGCCCGGATCCGCGGCGCGACAGCCGCGATCGACGCGGAGGTCCTTGTTGTGGCCGGCCCCGTGGCTCAGGCGCTGCTCTGCGGTGCGCCGGACAACTTCTTCAGCACCGAGGTGCGGCCGGCGAGCGTGCACATCGCAGCGCTGTGAAGGGTCGCACCGGCGCGCGCCGAGTCTGTCGTACCCGCCTGGCATCATGCGCCGCATGGACGATCGAGACGCTCACCTGGAGATCCCTGTCGAAGGCATCGACTGGTGCACCCGTCAGCCGTACCCCGAAGCGGTTCTCGAGGACGTCGTCGAAGTCGATCTGGACTGGTGGAACGACCGTTTGGCGAACCGTCAGATCCCGGCGCAGGTGAGTGGGCGCACCGTAGACGGAAACCAGGTGTGGAAGGGAAAGGCGTTCATTCGGCGCGGAGACCTCGAGCCCGGGGTACCCGGGCTCGAGATGGGCGAGGAACCCGAGTTCGACCGCCTGTACATGTGCGCGGCGTGGCTCGCCGAACACCCTTCCCGTGGCGGGAACCGCCGATTCGTCGACATCCGCGAGCCGCAGAGCGGCCGACGGTTCGAGGCCGTCGAACGGGCGCTGATCGCGTGCCGCAGTGCTCCGGGTCTGTTCGAGGCCTCGGCCTACCGCGACTGGTCGGGTTGGCCGACGGCTCCCGGGGTCGGTCACTCGCTGATGTCGCTGTACTGCTGGGCGATCGGTCGGGGCGGCGATCGACCGCAGCTGCTCGACAACGACTCTGCCGGCAGTCTCACCTGGCACGGCTGGATGGTGGCGTCGTCGGTATCCACCTATTCGGTGCGACGGTACGTCCGATACAACGCGCTGATTCATCGGTGGGCGCGGTCCGCATCGGTGCAGCCGGAGTTGGTCGAGATGTGGTTGAACCGCGACTGGCAGATCCGCCTGGCGGAGACGACGCGCCGCCGTGACGGATCGGCCCTCTGACCTGCCCGCGTGTTCGGCCTGCCGTCGACGTCGACAGCGCGGTTAGACTACCGTCGAGTCCAAGTGAAACGTGTTCTAGTTTGGAGGCTTGATGTTCGAGTGGTCTGAGGAAGATCAGATGGTCCGCGAAGCGGTGCGCGGGTTCATCGAGAAGGAGGTGCGTCCCCACGTCGACGCCCTCGAGACAGGTGAGATGCCGCCGTACGACATTCTGCGCAAGATGCTCGCCGCCTTCGGCATGGACTCGATGAATGCCGAGAACCTGCAGGCGGAGATCGCCGCGGAAGAGGCAGGCGAGGAGCGCAAGGCCGGTGGGGGCTCCAGCACCCTGGCCAATTCCATGTTCCTCATCTTGAACATGGAGATGGCGGGCGTCAGCCTCGGCCTCATCTCGTCGATGGGTGTCTCGATGGGGCTGACGGTCTCGACCATCCGAAGCCGCGGCACCCTGGCGCAGAAGAAGCGCTGGCTGCCCGAACTGGTCACCATGGAGAAGGTCGGAGCCTGGGCCATCACCGAACCCGACAGTGGTTCCGATGCGCTCGGCGGGATGAAGACCACGGTTCGCCGCGACGGCGACGACTACATCCTCAAGGGCAATAAGACGTTCATCACCAACGGCCCGCACGCCGACACGATGGTGGTCTTCGCCAAGCTCGACGAGGGTGACGGCACCCCGATGCGCGACCGCAAGGTCCTCACCTTCGTCCTGGACAAGGGCATGGAGGGGCTCACGCAGAGCAAGGCGTTCAAGAAGATGGGCATGATGAGCTCGCCCACCGGTGAGCTGTTCTTCGACAACATCCGCGTCAGTAAGGATCGTCTGCTCGGCGAGACGGAGGACACCGGATCGGACAAGCGCGGCGGCGCCAGCGCCAAGGCGGGTTTCACCGCGGAGCGCATAGGAATCGCAGCCCTCTCGCTCGGCATCATCAACGAGTGCCAGCGACTGTCGATCGAGTACGCGAAGTCGCGAACTCTCTGGGGACAGGAGATCGCGAAGTTCCAGCTGATTCAGCTGAAGCTCGCCGAGATGGAGATCGCCCGCCTCAACGTGCAGAACATGCTGTTCGTCGCGATGGAGGCCTCGAAGGCGGGCAAGCCGCCGACCCTCGCGCAGGCCTCGGCGATGAAGCTGTACTCCTCGCGCGCCGCGACAGAGGTGGCGATGGAAGCCGTCCAACTCTTCGGCGGCAACGGCTACATGGCCGAGTATCGCGTCGAGCAGCTCGCTCGTGACGCCAAGTCGCTCATGATCTACGCCGGGTCCAACGAGATCCAGGTGACTCACGTCGCGAAGGGTCTGCTGGCCCAGTAGCGTCGGAATCAGTCGCTGTCGAACGCCCGTCGGGTTCTCCCGGCGGGCGTTCGACGTCTTCGGTGTCGGACGGCGAGGGCCAGGCAGTGTAGGACGAACGAACGAACCCGAGACGGTTTTGTGCGCACAGCCGAAAGAATGTGCCGTCTCACTCATCGCGGCTGGTTGTGTCCTGGCACTCCTCCCTAGGTTCTAGGCAGACGCAATGCTGAGGTGCCCTGCCATCAGGTCCCGCACCCGGCCACGGAGGAGGATGCGTGAACATCAAGAGTGCGCTGCGACGGTTCGCAGCAGTCGGCGCGATCGCCGCGATCGCCGCAACCGGAACGTTGGTCGAGACGGGGTCGGCCGACGCCGACACGGTCGGCCCGGCGCGGGACGGCAGTGACGCTGTGAACTGGGAGCGCGAGGTCAGCGGCCCCAAGCTGGTGAACGGCAACATCGCGAACGGTGAGGTCATCACCGTCACGAACCGGTTGACGCGCAAGCTCAGCTGGCTCGTGTACTCGGTGCAGGACAACCACCCGCGGTGCATGCGGCCGGTTCCCAACACTTCGGTGTGGAAGGTGAGCGGGAAGACCTACACCAACAACCCGAGCCACGAGGGCACGCAGAGTCCCGGCGAAGTCACGTCCGGTCCGGGCTGGGTGAAGGTCGATGCACCCGGTGCGAATTCGTGGGAGGGAATCACGTGGTCGCAGGATTATCTGCTCATGTGCAACACCGGCGAGCTCAACACCGGCGGTCTCGAGTACTCGACCACCTGGGTCGGCGACAAGGGTGATTTCCCGTTCGTCGGGCCGAAGATCAACGTCACCCCGGGTGTCGCCGGCGTGTCGATCGCTCCGCGCGACGCGATCACGAACAACGACGTCCTGATCACGGTGAAGAACCCGGACGGGCGTCCCGGTGATCGCGTGGTGCTGACCGCGGACGGCAAAGCCGTGGAGGGCTGCGGAAACCTCGAACTCGACGAGAACCACATGGTCACCTGCACCTGGGTGCCGCGCAAGGCGGGCAACTACGCCTTGAAGGCCGTCATCAGCAGCGACAAGCCGGTCACCGTCACGAACACCGTGCAGGTCGACCAGGCTCCGGGCAGCGGCAGCCTCGGCGGGGGCAGCTCAGACACCGGGAGCCTCAATGGCATCCTCTTCACCGGCAGCG
>NZ_JAAYXO010000208.1 GCF_012515855.1 Gordonia sp. (in: high G+C Gram-positive bacteria) | reverse complement strand
GTTGCCGGTGCCGTGTCATCGCCCCGATCCGGACCTCGCCGGTACCGTCGGCGTCGCGCTCGATCGAGATCCGGCCGAGCTCGCCGGCGAGATCGTTGATGTCGATCAGGTATTCAAGCTGGGCCAGTCGCAACTTCATCATCGGCAGGAGGCTGTGCCCACCGGCCACCACGCGGGCGTGGCTGCCGAGTCGTTCGAGCAGGTCGATCGCATGGTCGACGCTGGTCGCGCGTTCGTACTCGAACGGCGCCGGAACCTGCATGCGACCCCTCCCTCCTGTGTGTCTCTGTGCGCTTCGGCTTGACGCCACCGTGCGGCAGGGCGAGCCTCCCACGCCGCCGGCCCAGAGTAAACCGGTGCATCAGCGTTTCCTGAAGTCCCCCTGACCAGGTCTCTCAAGTCTTTACTAAGGTCAGCGGCGTGACACCGACCCAGTTGCGTGCGTTCGTCGCGGTCGCCCGCCACGGTTCGGTCAAAGACGCCGCCG
Organism: Gordonia sp. (in: high G+C Gram-positive bacteria); assembly: GCF_012515855.1. Taxonomy (GTDB): domain Bacteria; phylum Actinomycetota; class Actinomycetes; order Mycobacteriales; family Mycobacteriaceae; genus Gordonia. The sequence continues at coordinate 1,392 of NZ_JAAYXO010000208.1, read as the reverse complement.
AGGAACTCGCCGTCACCGAAGCGGCCGTCTCCGGCCACGTCGCCGCGCTGCGCAAAGAGCTCGACGACCCGTTGTTCACCCGCGCCTCGGTGGGCATCGCGTTCACGCCGGGCGGTCTCCGACTCGCCTCGCGGGCGTCGGAGATGCTCGGACTGCGCGATCGCACCGTGCGCGAGGTGTCCGAGGCCGGGCGCGGCCGGCGCCTGCTCCGCCTCGTTACCACCTCGATGTTCGCCGAGTACTGCGCGCCGGGGCTGATCCAACTGTTCACGAACCGTGCGAGCGATCTCGACGTCGAACTGTCGGTGCAGACCACCGACGAGTTCCCAGCGCTGCTCGCGTCGCGCGCGGTCGACGTCGCGATCGGGCCGCGCGCGCCGGTGGTGTCCGACGAGCTGACGCGCACGCCGTTCCTCAAGTACCAGATGACGATCGTCACCGGGCCGGCGACAGCTGTCGCCGGTGTCCGGGTCCGACCCGAGGCGCTGCGCGACGAGCTGTGGCTGCTCGGACCGTCCGCGACCGAGCCCAACAGCCTGACCCGCCGGATCGTCGAGTCGATCGGTGTGCCCGAATCGAACCAGCGGATCTTCCAGAGCCACTCGGCCGCGGTCGAAGAGATCAAGCGCTCGCGCGGCATCGGCCTGGCGGTGACGTTCGCCGCCGCCGACGATCTCGCCGCGGGCCGCCTGGTGCGGATCGACGTGCGCGGCGGGATGCAGGAAGGCATCTGGACGGCGAACGCACTCCCGAACCACAGCGCGACGGCGTCCGCCGCCGAACTGCTCCGTTTCATCACCACGCCGCGCGCCACCCAGGCGATGCTCCACGGGGAGGGCGCGACGATCGGCCACTTCAAGCCCAGCATCCACGTCACCCTCTGGAGCTGAAGCGCGCCCGACGAACGCGCGTCATACCTGGTCAGGGGGACCTCTTAAGCATTCACTAGGGCGACGTTTGCGCCTGCGCCGGGGGCGGGGCAGCATGCGGTCACCGCGGCCGGGGGCCGTCCGCGGCCGCCGAGCAGGTCAGGGGTGATCGGATGGGGATCGAGTCGTCGGGTCACAGCCGCGGCAATCCGCGCATCTACGAGTTGATCGAACACACGCCCGACAGCAGCGACGGTTCCGACGGCAAGAGCCCGACCCTGAAGGCGTGGCCGCAGTTCGTCGAGTTCACCAAGGTCGCCGGGCAGCCGGTCCGCGGTCCGTGGCCTCCGCATCAGGAGCCGCGCCCCGACCCCGACCGCCCGGGCGCCACCGACGGCCCGGTGGCGATCCCCGACCCACAGGGAGGCGAGTAAGTGTTCCCGTCACGTTTCGCGTACGAAGCCCCCCGGACGATCGAGGAGGCGATCGAACTGCTCCAACGCGGCGACGGTGAGGCCAAGGT
>NZ_JAAYXO010000207.1 GCF_012515855.1 Gordonia sp. (in: high G+C Gram-positive bacteria) | reverse complement strand
TCAGCACCAATGCGGACAATGCCACGCTCATCGAGGTCCGCGAGAACCTCATCGGAGACGTTGGGGATGTCGCGAGTGATTTCCTCAGCACCGAGCTTGGTGTCGCGGGCGTCGATCTCGTGCTCCTCGATGTGGATCGAGGTGAGGGTGTCCTCTTCCACGAGGCGCTGCGACAGGATGATCGCGTCCTCGTAGTTGTGGCCCTCCCACGGCATGATCGCGACGAGCAGGTTCTTGCCCAGCGCCATCTCACCCTGGTCGGTGCACGGACCGTCGGCGAGCACCTGGCCGGCCTCGACACGCTGACCTTCGTCGACGATCGGGGTCTGGTTGGCGCAGGTGCCGTGGTTGGAGCGCTCGAACTTGCGGAGGCGGTAGCTCTCGCGAGTGCCGTCGTCGGCCATGACGGTGATGAAGTCGGCCGAGACCTCCTCCACCACACCGGTCTGACCGGTGACGATCACGTCGCCGGCGTCGACCGCGGCGCGCAGTTCCATACCGGTGCCGACCAGCGGCGACTCGTTACGGACCAGCGGCACCGCCTGACGCTGCATGTTGGCGCCCATCAGTGCACGGTTGGCGTCGTCGTGCTCCAGGAACGGAATCATCGCGGTGGCGACCGAGACCATCTGGCGCGGCGAGACGTCGAGGTACTGAACCGAGGCGGCCGGGACGAATTCGACCTCGGCGCCCTTGATGCGGACCAGGACGCGCTCGTCCGTGATGGTGCCGTCGGCGTCGTAGTTCGTGTTGGCCTGACCGATGAGGTAGCGATCCTCCTCGTCGGCGGTCATGTAGGTGATCTCGTCGGTGAGGACACCGTCGACGACCTTGCGGTACGGCGTCTCGATGAATCCGAACGGGTTCACGCGGGCGTACACCGACAGCGAACCGATGAGACCGATGTTCGGACCCTCAGGGGTCTCGATGGGGCACATGCGGCCGTAGTGCGAGGGGTGGACGTCACGGACTTCGAGGCCAGCGCGCTCACGCGACAGACCGCCGGGGCCCAGCGCCGAGAGGCGACGCTTGTGCGTAAGACCCGACAGCGGGTTGTTCTGGTCCATGAACTGCGACAGCTGGCTGGTTCCGAAGAACTCCTTGATCGCAGCCACCACCGGGCGGATGTTGATCAGGGTCTGCGGGGTGATCGCCTCGGCGTCCTGGGTGGTCATGCGCTCACGCACGACACGCTCCATACGCGAGAGACCGACGCGGATCTGGTTCTGGATCAGCTCGCCGACCGTTCGCAGGCGACGGTTGCCGAAGTGGTCGATGTCGTCGACCTCGACGGGCACCTCGACGCCGTTCGGGACGGTCATCATCGAGGTGATGTTCGGGTCCGACTCGTGCAGGCGCACCAGGTACTCGACCGTCGCGATGATGTCTTCGGTGGTCAGGGTCGACTCGCCGAACATCGGGTTCGCGGTGAGGCCGAGCTTCTTGTTGATCTTGTAGCGACCGACGCGAGCGAGGTCGTAGCGCTTCTCCTTGAAGAACAGGTTCTCCAGCAGGCTCTCCGCGGACTCCTTGGTCGGCGGCTCGCCCGGGCGCAGCTTGCGGTAGACCTCGAGCAGGGCCTCGTCCTGGTTGGTGGTCGAGTCCTTCTCGAGCGTCGACATCATCATCTCGGAGAAGCCGAAACGCTCGGTGATCTCCTCGTGCGTCATGCCGAGGGCCTTCAGCAGGATGGTGACCGGCTGACGACGCTTGCGGTCGATGCGGACGCCGACGGTGTCGCGCTTGTCGACGTCGAACTCGAGCCAGGCGCCGCGGCCCGGAATCACCTTGACCGAGTGCAGCGTCTTCTCAGTCGTCTTGTCGATGGTCGAATCGAAGTAGACGCCGGGGCTGCGGACCAGCTGGCTCACCACGACACGCTCGGTGCCGTTGATGATGAAGCTGCCCTTGTCGGTCATGATCGGGAAGTCGCCCATGAAGACGGTCTGCGACTTGATCTCGCCGGTGTTGTTATTGATGAACTCCGCGGTGACGAACAACGGCGCCGCGTAGGTCATGTCCTTGTCCTTGCACTCATCGATCGAGGCCTTGACCTCGTCGAAGTGCGGATCGGAGAAGGAAAGGGACATCGACGACGAGAAGTCCTCGATGGGCGACAGTTCGCGGAGGACTTCCTCAAGTCCGCCGACCGGGTTCTCCTCACCCCGCGCGATAGCCTTTGCGCGCCACTCAGGCGTGCCTACGAGCCATTCAAACGAATCCAACTGCACATCGAGCAGGCCGGGAACTTCGAGCGGCTCGTCGATCTTGGCAAAGGAAGCGCGATGTGGCGCGCCCGGGATAATTCCCGATGTGGTTGAGGTGGACTGGCGGTCGAGTGCCAAGATGCGTCCTTCCAACACGAAGTTTCTCGGTGCTTGGCCAATGTGGCCTGCGGTGGTCGTGCAACCTGCACAAACATCACACCCGAGAGCCGTTCCGAAACGGAATGGCTGGAAGGATGATCGATCAGCGGACAGGAGGCAGCCAGCGCAACGTCCAACTGTATCAGACAATGACGGGGATGTGTACACCAATCAGAAGAAAGATTGCGGAAGGCTGCCTACCTCGGACAATCGATTGGTCATAGCGTGGCGTGCCGATGCCGCTACGTCAAGCGAAACGCGCCGATTCCCTGGAAAACTCCTGATCAGCGAGCATCGATCGGCATCCGCGGATCCGCGACCGGATCACGACAGGGTCCCGACCCGCGTGATCATCCACCTGCCGTCGATCTTCTCCATCCCGTACTGCGTGTACGCGACGTTCTTCTCCTGGATGGTTCCGTCGACGGTCGTACTCACCAGCAGCGACGCCAACACCTCGGCGGTGTCGTCCCGCAGGTCCTGGAGTGCGACGGTGTCGACCTGACACTCCGACGCGCTCTTGCCCTGGGTGAGGATCGACTTGTTGGTCTTGAGAACCTTCTCGTACTCGTCGAGCGCCTGACCGGAGAAGTTCTCGCGAACCTGGCCGGCCCACTTGTCGAGATCCTTGTAGTCGAAGTTGACCGGGATGCACACCGAGTTGCGAGCGGCGGTCAACACGTCCTGGGTGGCCGCGGTGTCGACGAATGCTCGGTTGTCACCGACATCCGCACCGGGCTGAAGGGCGAAGATCAGTGCGGCCACACCGATGACCGTCGCGACGGCTCCGAGCACCGCGGCCAGCCGGTAGGTGGCCGAAGTGTCACGAGGCGGTGCGCCGACACGCTGCTCGCTCTCGCGCTGTTCCTGCGCGCTCTTGGCCGCGGCCGCAGCGCGTCGCTTCCGCTCGACGCCGGAGATTCCGGCGGCGCTCGGCTCGGGCGCAACGGCCGTGACATCGTACTCTCGGGCGTCGGGCGTGGCGTTGACCGTCACGCGCGGAGCATTGCGCCCGGCCACGCGCGGTGTGCGCTTGGGCGAGGAGGACCGGGACCCGCGATTACCACCGGTGGTCATCAGTTTCCTCCCTCAGGCTGGTCGGCCGGGGCCCCCGGAGCGGTGCCGACCGGCGACGCGCCCTCCGAGTAGTAGATCTCCGTCAGCGGCACGATCTTGGTGGCCTTCCAGGTGCCGTCGTCCTCGACCATGGTCAGCAGGTTCGACAGCGCGGTGGGCTGTTCGGGCGAGGCCGACGACGTCGCGGCGGCCAGGACCAGCACCTCCACCGTGTTCTCGTCGGTGTTCATCTGAGTCGGCGCACTGCGGATGATGCGGATGCTGATCGTCGCACCCTGGCCCTTGGCCGCCGCCTTCTTGGCTTCGTCGAGAATCTTCCGCGACTCGTCGGCGGTCGCGTCTTCCAGCGCCTGACCGGTGAGCGAGGACTTCACCCGCTCCTCCCAGTCGTTCAGCTTCGCCGGATCGATCGAGAGGGTGTTGATGATGGCCTGCTCCGCGCCGTCGACGGCTCCGGTCCGCATCTGGGCGCGGTCCGAGTCGACGGTGTAGGCACGAATGCCGGTGTAGCCGAAGTATCCGAGGCACACGATCGCGGCGATCAGCGCGGCGACCGCCGCCGCGAGCGCCAACGACGCCATCGGCTTGCGGGCTGACGGCTCGTCGTCGTCGGCCTTCGCCGCCTTGCCCTTGCGGGGCTTCTCGTCAGCGCTCGCGTCGTCGGTCCCCGATGCGGTTGCCTCCGGGTCGTCGACCTTGCTCAGGCTGACGGGGGCCTCGACCGCTTCGTCAGTCGTCGCCGGCTCGTCGATCGACGTGTCATCGTCGTTCGGCGTCGTCTCCGGATCGCTGGATTCGTCGTGTGTCATCGAGCGCAACTGTAGTCACCGCGACGGCCACCTCGCCAATCTGCCGCCGCTGTTTCGGCGGCGGCAGATCGGACGGGGGCTACCGCGCGTGGACGCCCATCAGGGCGGCGAGCTGGGTGGCCAACGGGTTCAGATTCAACTTGTCGGGATCCTTCTTCGGGGTGTTGTCCCACGGCTGATCCATGTACGGATTGGCCAGCGCGGCACGGTTGGCGCTACGCACGCCGGTCGGGTTGCCGACCGGGACTTCACAGTTCGCCGAGGTGTTGAACGGGAAGTCGTCGTAGTTGATGTCGAAGTTCGGATTCCGCTTCTTGATGTCCGCGATCATCTTCTCGGTGCTCTCGTAGCCGCGGGTGCAGCCGACCGGGTTCCCGGTCTCGAGAACGATGCCGAAGTGGATCTGACCGTCGCCCGGAGCGGGGGTGTGGCTGCCTGCCGCAAGCGCGGACAGCATCGCGAACGTGGCGCCGGTCGCGAACGACGCGGGCGAGATCGTATCGACCGTCTCCCCCAGCTGGTGAACCAGCTTGGTGGCGTCCTCGCCGTTGTCCTGAAGGAACTTCGAGAGTGCCGTCGAGGTCCGCGGCGCGTTCTCGAGGATCCGGCGCAGGTCGGGATCGGAAGCACTCAGCTGCGCGGTGACGCGGTCGAGGTTCTTCGACCAAGCGAGGATCTGGTCGGACTGCTCGGCCTGGGTCGCCAGAACCACGTTCGAGTCCACGATCAGTTCGGTGATCTCGTCGATGTTCTCGACGCCGTCCTTCGACAGGGTGTCGAGCGCGGACACGAGGTGGGTCAGGTCGGCGCCCTTGCCGTTGAACGCAGTGCCCAGTTCACGGACCACGCTGCTCAGCTCGTCCACCGGCACCGTCTTGGTGAGGGTGATGGCATCGGAGATGACGTCCTGCAGCTTGGGCGGAGTCTCGGCGCCGTCGATCTTGGAGCCGTTCACCAGGAACGGGCCGGCGCTCGACTTCGGCTGGAGATCGATGAACTGCTCACCGATCGCCGAGCGGTTCGCCAGCACGGCCTGCGCCGAAGCGGGAACCTTCGGTGCGTCGGAGTTCATCTGCAGGGTCACGTTGACGCCGCCGCTGGGGACCATCTCCATGTCGCCGACGAGGCCGACCGGGACGCCCCGGTAGGTGACCTCGGCGTTGGTGAACACGCCGCTCGCGTCGGGCATGTGCAGGGTGACGTCGTACGTCGACAGGCCCGCCAGCTTGTCGAGCCGGGCGTACTTGGCGCCGACGTACACGATGGCGAGCACACCGACCACCGCGAACACGATCAATTGGATCTTGACCAACCGAGAAGTCACTGGTCATCACCTCCGAGCATCCGCATGTTGCCCACCAGGAAGTTCTCGCCCTGCGACGGCATCATCGAGTACTGAGTCTTCTTCGCAGGCTTCTTAGTGGTCTTGGACGACGGGTTCATCGGGTAGGTACCGCCCGACGGAGGCGTGTTGGGCCCCGGCCGCGAGTTCGGTCCCGGCGGCAGCAGCGAGATGGTCGGCCAGCCGTAGCGGGGACCGTTGCCGTTGACGTAGGGGTTGCGCGGATCGACCTTCGGCGGTCGAACCGTCGGCGGCGAGTACTTCGGTGTGCCCTGGCCGACGCCGAGCGCCTCCAGCTGATTCAGCAGCCGCAGGTCGAGCGTCATGAACAGGTTGGTCGAATCGCCGTGGACACCCGGAAGCAGATCGTCCGGGAAGGGGTGGGTCAGCATCAGCGGGGCCGCGGTGACCGCGTCCTGCGCAGCCTTCGACAGCTCGGACAGGATCGGACGCAGCGCCTTGAGATCGGTGATGATCTCGTCATGCGCCTTGCCGAGGATGTCGGTGCCGACATCGCCCAGCTCGTCGAGCTTGGTGAGCAGGTCGACGAACTGCGGACGCTGCTCTTCCAACACCTTGACGCCTGCGGGCAGCTGGTCCAGGATCCGCTCGATCTGATCGGTCTGCTGATTGGCCCGCACGGAGAGCCGGCTGACGCCGTCGACGGCGCGGACGATGTCGTCGCGCTGTCGATTGAGGCTGGCGATCAGCTTCTCCGACTGCTCCAGGAGCGATCGAACCGTGTTCGGGCGGTCACCCAACGCCTCGTTGAGCGAGGTGACGATCGGCTCGAGCTGGTTGATGCCGCCGCCGTTGAGCAGCATCGACAGCGCACCGAGCAACTGCTCGATGTCGGTGACGGTCCGCGTACGGTCGGACTTGATGACCTGCGATTCCGGCTGACGCGGCGTCGCCGCCGTCACGCCCGCCGGCTCCGACAGCGCGACGAACTTCTCGCCGAGGAGGTTGGTCTGCTGGACCGAGGCCGAGGCCTTGTCCGACAGATCCACCTCGTTCTTGACCTTGACGGTCACCACCGCGTTCCAGGCGTTCTCCGGAACCTCGACCTTGGTGACCTGACCGACCGGAATGCCGTCCTGCTTCACCACGGACTGGGGGACCAGATCCAGGATGTCGTCGAACGCGATCTGGTAGGTGCGCGGGTTGTCGCCGACGTCCACACCGCCGGGCAGGGGCACCGACTGGATGCCCGAGCAACCGGTGACGGTCAGCGTTACCACGGTCAGCAGCGCAGCGCCCACACCGGCGGCGCGGCGACGCGGCGTCGACTTCGGGTTCATCGCTGTCCTCCAGGAAGCTTCGGATCGGGGTTGCCGCGGTTGGTACCCGGAGCCGGGTACTTCTGCTCCTTCTTGCCACTCAGGATGCCGAATGGCAGGACCGGCAGCACCGGCTCAAGCACGCCTTCGGTGATCTGCTTGCCGAGGGCCTTGCAGTTGTTCACCAGCGGCGCGAGCTTACGGCTGAAGTCGACGGCCATCGGGTTGCCCGGAAGGAGCGCGCCCAGATCGAGCAGCTTGCACTGCGCGCCGATCGGATCCTGCAGATCCGGAATGTTCAGCCGCATCGCGAGGGTGCCCGACTCTGCGTCGTAGGCGTTGATCAGGTTGCTGATCGTCACCGGCAGCACCGTGAAGATCTCGAGCAGGTGCTCCTTGTTGTCGAGCAGCGCCTGACCGGTGGGCTGCAGGTCCCGAATAGCGTCGCCGAGGCGCGCGTTGTTGTCGGAGACGAAGGTCGCGACATCGCCGAGCGCGTACGACAGGCTCTCGAGCGCAGCGCCGAGCTGCTCCCGCTCACCCGCCAGGAACGTGTTGAACGACGCCATCTGGGTGTTGAACTGGCGCACCTGCGCGTCGTTCTCCTTGAGCGCGCCGACGAAGACGTTGAGGTTCTTGATCGTCGAGACCAGGTCGTTGCTGCCGTCGGACAGCGTGCCCGCAGCCTTCGACAGGTTGGTGATGGCCTCGCCGAGCTTGGCACCGTTGCCTTCGAGGTTCTTGGAGAAGACGTCGACGAAGTCGGTGACGGCGCCGTTCTGGTTTGCGCCCTCCGGTCCGAGAGACTTGGACAGCTTCTGCAGGTTCGCGTAGATGGCGTCGATCTCGACAGGGACCTTGGTCTCCTTGATCGAGAGATCGATGTTGCTGTCGGCCTCGGGGCCGCCGCTGTACGCCGGACTCAGCTGAATGTAGCGGTCGGCGACGATCGACGGAATGATCTGCAGCGCCTTGACGTCTTCGGGAAGCTGGACTCCGCGGTTGACACGCATCTGCACGTCGACCACCTCGCCGCGCGGGGTCACCTCGGTCACCTTGCCGACGTCCACCCCGAGCACGCGCACGTCGCTGCCCTTGTAGATGCCGACCGCGCTGCTGAACGTCGCGTTGATCTTGGTGGTGCCGATCAGCGTCGACGCCCACCAGCCACCCGCTCCCAGGATCAGCAGGAGCACGGCGCCGAGCGCGCCGTAGACGATGTTGCGCTTGTTGAACAGCCCGTTGGCCTGATCAGATTCGGACATCAGCCGGCCCCCGTTCCGCCGTTGTTGAGATTCTTCTGCATGTTCGGCGGCCGCGTCGTGTTCTGCTGCGGCAGTGCGGGCGGCAGCAGGTTGGTGACGGTGGACTCGAACCAGCGACCGTTACCGAGCACGTTGGCGTACAAGCGGTAGAACGGCGCCATGTAGGTGATGGTGTCGCGCAGGTTCTTGTTCTGGCGAGTCAGCATGTCGGTGACGCCCTTGAGCGAATCCAAAGCCGGACCGATCTGCGCCTCGTTGTCGCGGACGATGCCGGTGAGCGCCTTGCTGAGCGTGGTTGTGCTGGCCAGCAGCGCGGAGATGTCCTTCTGCCGGTTGTTCAGTTCCTTCAGCAGCACGCCGGTGCCTGCGATCAGGCGGGTGAACTCCTCGTTCCGGTCGGCCAGGATCTTCGACGCGTCCTTGGTGGACTTCAGCAGTCGCTGTACCTCGGCGTCACGGCTGGCGATGGTGTTCGACAGCCGCGCGATGCCGGTCAGCGAGGAACCGATGTCCTCCGCGTTGGTGCCCGAGAAGGCATTCGACAGCGTGCGGAGCGACTTCGCCACCTGATCGGTGTCGACGTTCTCGATCTGATCCGCCGCGTCACCGAACGCCTCGATGACGTCGTACGGCGCCACCGTGTCGGTCAGCGTGACGCGCGGATCGGCGAGCTCGGTGCCCCGCGGATTCAGCGCCAGGTACTTCTGGCCCAGCACGGTCTTGATCTGGATCGAGGCCTGGGTCTGGTTGCCGATCCAGGTGTTGTCGGCCCGGAACTGGACGTCGACGCGGTCGCCGTTCAGCGAGACACCGGTCACCTCGCCCACCTTGACGCCCGCGACGCGGACTTCATTGCCTGCCTTCAGGCCGGCGGCTTCGGAGAACGACGCCGTGTACCGGGCGCCTGCTCCAGCGATCGGGAGGTCCTTCAAGTAGAAGGACGCGACCGCAACCATGATCAGAATCAGCAGACCCATCGCCCCGATGCTCACCGGGCTGCGATGCCCGGCGAACCGGCGACTCTTCTTCGGCGTGGTCGGCACTGGCGGCTTCTCCGCCTGGTCGTGTTGGTCGGTCATACTCGTCACCCCCCGGGCTTCTGGTCGCGCCAGCAACGCGTCGCGGCGCTGGTGTAGAGAACGTGGTTGATGTTCGGCAGCGGAACCACCGGCTGTGTCAGCTTGGTGGACTTGCCGTTGCCCGCCACGACGTCGATACCGCACATGTAGAACTGGAACCACGAGCCGAAGGTCGCGGCGCGACCGATCTTCTGGAGCTTGACCGGCAGGTTGGTCAACGTCGTCTCGATGTCTTCGGTCCGCGAGTTCAGCTGGTCGGACAGCGACTTGATCCCGGCGATGTCGCCCTGAATGGCCGGGCGGGTCTTGCTCAGGATCGAACCGGTGACCGTGGTCAGGTTCGCCACCGAGCTGACCGCCGAACCGACCGAGTCGCGCTGGGCGGCCAGACCGGTGATCAGCTTCTCGGTGTTGATCAGCAGGTCGGAGAACTGCTCGTCATTGCGATTGACGGTGTCCAGGACCTGAGTCAGGTTGGTGATCATGTCGCCGATCACCTTGTCCTTGTCGGCGAGAGCGTTGGTGAGTCCGGCCGTGTCGTTGATGAGGTCACTGATCGTGGTGTCCATGTCGCCCTGGAAGACCTTGATCATGGTCTCGGCGAGCTTGTTCATGTCCTCGGGGGTGATCTGCTTGAACAGCGGCTTGAATCCGTTGAACAACTCAGTCAGGTTCACCGCGTCGTGCGTGCTCTTGTCGGCCGCGGTGTTCTCGAACGTGTAGCCCTTGTCGACGGTCTCACCCGTGGGTCCGACGCCCTTCTCCAAGGCCATGTAACGCAGGCCGGTGAGGTTGCGGTAGCGGATGAACAGCTGGGTGCTCTTCGGCAACCGCTCGCGATCGACGCTGAAGCCGACGAGGGCCTTGCTGCGATCGGTGATCTCGACCGACTCGATCTGCCCCACCCGGACACCCGCGATGCGGACGTCGTCGCCGGGGTTCAGCATCGCGGCGTCGCTGAAGACGGCCTTGAAGCTGGTGTTGCCACCCGAGCCGGCGTTGGCGATCGTCAAGCCGAGCATGGCCGTGGCGAAGACGGTGATCAGCGCGAAGATGATCAGCTTCACCAGAGGTGCGATGACGCCTCTCATTTAACGTTCACCTGCGCTCCCTGCAAGGTTCCTGCACCGATCGAGGTGACCCACAGCGGAACGTTCTCCGGGCTGATGCCCGAGCTCGCGCCGTACAGGACTCGCAGTTGGTTCTGATAGTCGGATTCGGAGATCTTTCCGCTCGGGGTCGCGCTGAACTGCGGCTGCGGCAGGTTCGGGATGTTGCGCGGACCGGCGTTGCGCGACGGCGGCTGGTACGAACCGTCCGGCACACCGCCACCCGGGTACTGCGGGAACGGGCGACCGTTGGTCGCGGGCTCGTAGCACCGTGCGGGCGGATCCACCCAGAGCAGCCGAGGCTCGTCCTGGTTGGGCAGGTAGCGGCCACGCGGGTTCACGAACTGGAGGTTCACTCGAACGCCCGGGTTCGGGGTGCCGTCGCCGACGATCGCCTTCGACTTGGGAACCAGCGTCGCGAAGTTGTGGAACATGCACCCGAACGTCGGCGACTGTCGAGCTATTGCCTTCAGGAAAGGCTCGGAGTCGATGAACAGGTTGAGCATGTCCTTCTTGTTCCGCTTAAGGAACTTGGTGGTGTCGGTGGCTGCGACGCCCAGCGTCTGGATCGTCGAGCGGAAGTCGCCTTCGCGCTCGACGAAGGTGTTGCCGGTGATCCGCAGGTTGTCGAGCGAGTCGATGATGTCGGGAACCGCTTCGGCGTAGGTCTGCGAGAAGGTCGCGAGACCTTGGATGGTGCCTTCGAGGTCGTCCGACTTCGCGTTGACACGCTTGAAGATGGTGTCCAGGCGATCGATGATCTGCCCGATCTCCTTGCCCTTGCCGGCGATGGCCTGCGAGATGGCGCTGAGCGTCACGTTCAGATCCTGCGGCGGAATGGCCTCGATGACCGGGAGCAGCGCGTCGAAGAGATCCTCGACCTCGGCGGCGTTGCCCTTCTGGTCGGTCTTGATGACCGCACCGTCGTGCAGCGAACCGCCGGTCGACTTCTCCGGGATCTGCAGTGCGACGTAGCGCTCACCGAACAGCGTCTTCGGCAGCACGCGGGCGGTGGTGCCCACGGGCAGGTTCTTCATCTCGTCGGGCGTGATATTGAGCTCCACCGAGACCTTGCCGCCCGGTGCCACGTTCACCTGGCGCACGTTGCCGACGATCACGCCGTTGGCCTTGACGTCGGCGTTCTGCACCAGCGAGTTGCCCGCATTGTCGGTACGCAGCGTCACCATCGAGTAGTCGTCGAAGGTGCCGCGGAACTTCAGCACCGATGTCGCCAACAGCCCGATGACCACGACGAAGAACAACAGGCCAAGCAGCCTGCGTTTGAATGTCCCCACTGTGTTCCTAACCTCCCACTCGGACCGACGTGGTCGTGCCCCAGATCGCCAGACCCAGGAAGAAGTCCATCACGGCGATCAGCACGAGGGCTGTTCGAACCGCGTGTCCGACTGCCACGCCGACTCCGGCCGGACCGCCGCTGGCGTAGTAGCCGTAGTAGCAGTGGACCAGGATGATGACGAACGCGAAAATCAACACCTTGCCGAACGACCAGAGGACGTCGACAGGCGGCAGGAAGAGATTGAAGTAATGGTCGTACGAGCCGGTCGACTGGCCGTTGAAGACGGTGTTCACCGTTCTCGACGCCAGATACGCGGCCATCAGGCCGAGGACGTACAGCGGGATGACGGCGATGAAGCCGGCGATCACGCGCGAGCTGACCAGGAACGGGATCGACGGAACCGCCATCACTTCGAGCGCGTCGATCTCTTCCGAGATGCGCATGGCGCCCAACTGTGCGGTGAAGCCGCAGCCGACCGTCGCGGAGAGCGCGAGGCCCGCCACCAGCGGCGCCACCTCACGGGTGTTCACATACGCGGACAGGAAGCCGGTCAGCGCCTGCGAACCGATCTGGTCCAGTGCCGCGTAGCCCTGCATGCCGACCACGACGCCGGTGAAGCCCGACATCAGGATCATCACGCCGACGGTGCCGCCGATCACGGCGAGGCCGCCGGTGCCGAAGGCCACCTCGGCAAGCAGTCGCATCACCTCGCGGGTGTAGTGCACCAGCGTCTTCGGAATCCAGGCGAGCGTGCGCGCATAGAACGACATCTGTTCGCCTGCGCCGTCGAGCAGCTTCAGCGGACGGCCGAGCTGCTTCTTCGCCTCGTAGAACAGGTACTCGGGCCTGCTCTTCGAGATCGTCACACCACGAGTCACGACTAACCTACCTTCGGCGGAACGATTTGCAGGAACACGGCGGTGATGATCAGGTTCGCGAAGAACAGCAGCAGGAAGGCGATGACCACCGACTGGTTGACCGCGTCGCCGACGCCCTTCGGGCCGCCCTTCGGGTTGAGGCCCTTGTACGCCGCGACCACACCGGCGATGACACCGAAGATCGCCGCCTTGAGCGTTGAGATGTACAAGTCGGGCAGCTGTGCCAACGCACCGAACGAGGCGAGGTAGGCACCCGGGGTGCCGCCCTGGATCACGACGTTGAAGAAGTAGCCACCGCCGATGCCGACGACGGCGACCAGGCCGTTCAGCAGGATGGCGACGAGAACCATCGCGAGGACTCGCGGAACCACGAGTCGCTGGACCGGATTGATGCCGAGCACCTCCATGGCGTCGATCTCTTCACGGATCGTCCGTGACCCGAGATCGGCCGCGACCGCCGAGCCGGCAGCACCCGCCACCAACAGGGACGTCACCAGCGGTGATCCCTGTTGCACGACGACGAGCACCGAAGCCGCACCGGTGTACGACTCGGCGCCGAGCTGCTTGATCAGCGAGCCGGTCTGCAGCGAGACGATGGCGCCGAACGGGATCGCGATGAGCGCGGTCGGCAGGATCGTGACGCTGGCGATGAACCAGGCCTGCTGGATGAATTCGCGCAACTGGAACGGTCGCACGAAAAGCTGGCGGGCAACATCGACGAACAGCTGAACGATATTGCCGGTTTGGGCGAGTGCGCCCTCACCGGCCTTGCTCAGCTTGTCGACGCCACGCGAGGTGGCACTCGTCATGCCTGATTACTCCCCTGTCCATCAGACTTGTTGACTGCCGTCTCGATCGCGGAGGTATCGATCGGCTGGGTCTGGGTGTCGTCGGCCGCGGGCGACTTCACGAAGGCGTCGGCAACGGGCGCCTTCGTCAGGACTTCGGTGGGACGCTCGACGACCTGGGTGTCAGCGGAAGCCATAGCGGCGTCGATCCCCGCCTGGGTGCTGAAGTCGGTGTTGGCCAGGGCCACCAGGGTGGCGACCGACTCGGGCGACTCCGCGGCGCGCGCGTCCTCCTCGGCGATCGACGCGCGGATGGCGGCCTGGGCGTTGGCGGGCAGGGTCGGCAGCATCTCGAGCACGTTGGCGCGGTGCCGGATGGCGGCCTTGCGCACCGGCACGCCCGGGTTCGGCTGCACCTGGGCGATGATCTCCGAGAAGTCGTCCTGGGTACCGCCGCCGGAGATGCCTGCGGCCTGCATCGCGGCTTCCTGCGCTGCGATGGCCTCGTCCTTCTCCTCGGACATGCCGATCGGACCGAAACGGTCGCCGGCGAGGAACTGCTTGACCACCGGCTGCTCCGAGGTCAGGAGCTGCTCGCGCGGACCGAACATGACGAGTTCCTTGCGGAACAGCATGCCGATGTTGTCCGGAATGGTGCGGGCGATGTTGATGTTGTGCGTGACGATCAGGATCGTCGCGTCGATCTCGGCGTTGATGTCGATCAGCAGCTGCGAGATGTACGCGGTACGGACCGGGTCCAGACCGGAGTCCGGCTCGTCGCAGAGGATGATCTCGGGGTCGAGGACCAGAGCGCGGGCCAGGCCTGCGCGCTTGCGCATACCGCCGGAGATCTCACCGGGGAGCTTGGCCTCGGCACCGGCCAGACCGACCAGCTCCATCTTCTCGAGGACGATGCGGCGGATCTCGTCTTCCTTCTTCTTCGTGTGCTCACGAAGCGGGAAGGCGATGTTGTCGAAGAGGCTCATGGAGCCGAAGAGTGCGCCGTCCTGGAAGAGGACGCCGAAGAGCTTGCGGATCTCGTAGAGTTCCTTGGCCGAGCACTCGGTGATGTCGGTGCCGTCGATGATGACCGACCCCTGCTCCGGGTGGAGCAGACCGATCAGCGTCTTCAGGAAGACCGACTTACCGGTACCGGAGGGACCCAGCAGGGCGTTGACCTCACCGGCCGGCAGGGTCAGCGAGACGTCTCGCCAAATATTCTGCGAACCGAATGACTTGGTAAGCCCCTCGACCTTGACCTCTACACCCACAGTGTCCTCCAGACCTTTCGTAAGTACCGCGTACGAGGTGCGAGGCGCCGCTCCCCCTACAGAGTTTCCGCCGCCACCGGCCCCGAGCGGGCTGTGGCTGCGGTCACTCTAACGTACGAGGGGCTTAGGTCACACTTCGCGACGAGTCGCAAGCTTCGCCGAAAACTATTTGTACCCGCTAGTAACGTCTTGGTGAGCTGAGAATACCCAAAGAATCGACGTGCTCCAAAGCGAGAGGGCACCAACAAAGAGATATCCGTCACTTTTGGGAACAACAATTCTGTGCCGACCCGGACAGAGCCGCCACAGCGTCCCCGGAGGGGTCGCAGGCGGCGCTGACACCGCTCGGGAGCGCGGCGCCGACGCTGCGGCGGGCGGGGTGCCGACAGACGAAAACGAGGCCCACGGTTTCCCGTGGGCCTCGTTTCACCTCGCCTGTGCGGCGAAGAAGTCGCGTCAAGCGAGTATCACTTGAGCGAGACCTTGGCGCCGGCCTCTTCGAGCTTGGTCTTGGCAGCCTCGGCGTCATCCTTGCTGACCTTCTCCAGGAGTGCCTTCGGAGCGCCCTCGACGAGGTCCTTGGCTTCCTTCAGGCCCAGGCCTGCGACGACCTCGCGGACGACCTTGATGACCTGGATCTTCTTGTCGCCGGCGCTCTCGAGCACGACGTCGAACTCGTCCTGCTCGGCAGCAGCCTCGGCGCCACCGGCGGCCGGTGCGCCTGCAGCGGCGACGGCGACCGGTGCAGCAGCGGTGACCTCGAAGACCTCTTCGAACTTCTTCACGAAATCGCTGAGCTCCAGCAGGGTCAGTTCCTTGAACTGCTCGATGAGCTCGTCAGCG
>NZ_JAAYXO010000206.1 GCF_012515855.1 Gordonia sp. (in: high G+C Gram-positive bacteria) | reverse complement strand
TTCGCAACATCACCGGCAATACCTCTACGACCACAGTGTTTACCGCGATTTCCCACACTGGACTATGCATAAGTCGCCTTCAGGGCATCTCGTTATCCACAGTTTCCAGATTTTCATCCACAATGTTCGGAAATCCATCAAACGTCCGGGAAGTCCGACTTAGTGTCGTCGACATGACTCGGGGGACTATCAACCAAACAAGTGACATCGAGCTGCTGAACGCTTACGTCGCAGGCGACCAGAACGCGTTCCTCGAGCTCTACACGAGGCATCGGAATCACCTGTGGGCCATCGCGATCCGAACCACAGGCAACACCAGCGACGCCGAAGATGCCATCCAGGACGCCTGGATGTCGATACACAAGACCGCCGATACTTACCGGGCCGACGCGTCCGTCTCGAGCTGGCTGCACAAGATCGTGGTCAACGCGTGCCTCGATCGGCTACGACGCATCAAGAATCACGAAACGCTTCCACTCATCTCCTTCGAGACGGCGGCGTTTGCGGATCCCCGCGACTACACGATCGGGATCGATATGTCGTTGTCGATCGGCCGCGCGCTCGACGTCCTGCCCAGCGACCAGCGCGACGCGGTGGTCCTCGTCGACTTCCACGGCTACACGATGGCAGATGCGGCGGCGATCCTGCAGGTGGCGTGCGGCACCGTGAAGAGTCGCTGTTCGCGCGGACGCAAGAAGCTCGCGTTGGTGCTGGACTATCTCCGAGAGGACTACTAGCCACCATTCGCCCGTTTCACCCTTCGCCCACGGCTGTTCGCGACTCGCCCGAGGAGCATTCGCGGAACCGATTCCGCACGCCGTGCGTCTAAGTAGAGTGGGAAGCTGCAGAACACTCGAGACGCACACAGAACAGGCGAAGTTTCAGATCATGGCTGGCTCACCACCCCTCAGCTTCCCCGCGGCCATGCCCGAACCCCCGTACTCGGCGGATCTGCTCGCCGACTTTCACGCCGGCGTGCTCAGCGCCGACGCAACAGCTCACGTTCGTAGTCGTCTGTCCGTCGATCCCCGGGCACAGGAAGTCCTGTCTGCACTCGACCGCGTCACCTCGGAACTCCGGGCCGAAGGCCGTGCCGCGGCCGAGATGCCCGAAGACGTCGCCTCGCGCCTCGACGCGTTCATCGATGACATGACCGGGCGATAGCTGTTTTCAGTGTGGACCGCGCCACCGTGCGGAGACGCCGGGAACATCGGGCAATAGTGTGTTGTTGACTGATGCGTCTGACCCCGCGACCCGGCCGAGGCCCAGCGGGCAGGCAACCGCGACTACGGAGGATTGATGAGCGACACCGAAAACCAGATCCACGACATCATCATCGTCGGATCGGGACCCGCCGGCTACACCGCGGCCATTTATGCCGCGCGCGCCGAGCTGTCGCCCGTCGTCTTCGAGGGCATGTCGTTCGGCGGCGCACTCATGACCACCACCGAGGTCGAGAACTTCCCCGGCTTCCAGAACGGTATCCAAGGCCCGGACCTCATGGAGGAGATGCGCGAGCAGGCCATTCGCTTCGGCGCCGACCTCCGCATGGAGGACGTCGACGCGCTGCGCCTCGAGGGCGACATCAAGGAGGTCGAGGTTAGCGGCGAGGTGCATCGCGCACGCGCGGTGATCCTTGCGATGGGCGCGGCCGCTCGCTACCTCAACGTCCCCGGTGAGCAGGAGTTGCTCGGCCGCGGCGTGTCGTCGTGCGCCACGTGCGACGGCTTCTTCTTCAAGGACCAGAGCATCGTGGTGATCGGCGGCGGCGACTCCGCGATGGAGGAGGCCACCTTCCTCACCAAGTTCGCCAAGAAGGTCACCCTGGTCCACCGCCGCGACGAGTTCCGCGCGTCCAAGATCATGCTCGAACGCGCCCGCGCGAACGAGAAGATCGAGTTCCTCACCAACGCCACCGTGTCGAAGGTGAACGGCGACAGCTCCGTCACCGACCTTGAACTCACCGACACCAGTACCGGCGAGACCAGCGTCCTCAACGCGACCGGCATGTTCGTCGCCATCGGCCACGACCCGCGCAGCGCGCTGGTCAAGGGCCAGGTGGATCTCGACGACGATGGATACGTCCAGGTCGCGGGGCGCAGCACCTACACCAACCTGCCCGGCGTCTTCGCCTGCGGCGACCTCGTGGACCACACCTACCGCCAGGCGATCACCGCGGCCGGCAGCGGCTGCTCGGCAGCAATCGATGCCGAACGTTGGCTGGCCGACCAGGCCGACGCCTGAACCACCCCCTCGAATCCGGAACCGGATTCGCGACCCTTCCAGGAGGAAGCAATGTCCGAGAACACCGTTGCAGTCACCGACGCCACGTTCGTCAGTGAGGTCATCGAAGCGTCAGGCACCAAGCCCGTGCTCGTCGACTTCTGGGCCACCTGGTGCGGTCCCTGCAAGATGGTCGCCCCGGTGCTCGAAGAGATCGCTCGCGATAACGGCGACAAGCTGACCGTGGCGAAGGTCGACGTCGACCAGAACCCGAACGTCGCACGCGACTTCCAGATCATGAGCATCCCGACCCTGATGCTGTTCTCGGGTGGTAAGCCGGTGAAGACGATCATGGGCGCCAAGCCGAAGGCCGCGCTGCTGCGCGAGCTCTCTGACGTTCTCGCCTGAGCCGCTCACGACCACTTCGGCCTACACCCGCCACCGCGGGTGTAGGTCAATCGTCACAGATCGTGTCGATCATTTGTCGCTGCCGTTTCCGACTGAGACAATGATGCGAGAATCGGGTCATCGGGGTGCGGCCCGAATCGGCGTGTCAAGAAAGTGGGATGTACGTATGCAGGTGTTGCGTCTGGGAGACCACGGGTCTGCAGTGGCCGAGATCAGGGCCATTCTTGCAGGTCGGGGTCTTCTGCCCGCCAGCCCACCGTCGCCCCCCACCAACGATGCGACGCCATGGTCGCCCCCGGAAGCCGTGTTCGACAGAGCCTGCGACCGCGCGGTTCGCGCCTTCCAGCAGGAGCGCGGCCTGATCGTCGACGGCCTCGTCGGACACGCCACCTACACCGCCCTCCGCGAGGCGTCGTACCGCCTCGGCTCACGCATCCTGCTCTACCGCCTGTCGGCACCGATGTCCGGCGACGACGTCGCGACACTGCAGTCCCGGCTCCAGAACCTCGGGTACTACCACGGCCTGGTCGACGGCGTCTTCAGCGAAGTGACCCACCACGCCGTCGGGCTGTACCAGACCGAGTACGGACTCTCCTCGGACGGCATCTGCGGCCCGTCGACGCTTCGGTCGCTGGAACGCCTCGGCACTCGCGTCACCGGCGGCTCGCCGCACGCCATCCGCGAAGAAGAGCACGTCCGCAAGTCGGGCCCCCAGCTCACCGGTAAGCGCATCTTGATCGATCCGGGATGCGAGACACCCATCGGCGACGAGAACGCGCTCCTATGGGATCTGGCCGCCCGCCTCGAGGGTCGTATGTCGGCCGCGGGCATGGAGACCTTCCTCTCGCACGACGCCAAAACCATTCCCAGCGAGGACGCCCGCGTTCGTGTCGCCAATCTGGCCGACGTCGACCTGATGATCTCGCTGCGCACCGGGCACTACCCGAACGAGAAGGCCAGCGGCGTCGCGTCGTTCTACTTCGGCACCACCCACGGGTCGTACTCGACCATCGGCCGCAATCTGGCCAGCTACATTCAGCGCGAGATCGTCGCGCGGACCGACATGCTCGATTGTCGAGTCCATCCGCGCACCTGGAACATCCTGCGGTCCACGCGGATGCCGGTGGTCGTCATCGAGGCCGGGTACATCACCAACACGCACGACGCCGACGAGTTGAGTACACCGGCCGTCCGCGACACCATCGCCGAGGCGATCCTCGTCGCGGTGAAGCGGATGTACCTGCTGGGCGAGAACGATCGTCCGACCGGAACCTACACTTTCGCGGAACTGCTTGCCGCAGAGCAGGTTACGGGCTGAGGCACAGTCCCGGCGAGTGCGGGCGGGGTGCTGGTCTCGACCAGTTTCCGCAGTGCCCGCTCCACCTGACTCTTCCACCCCAGGCCTTCGTCGAGTTCGAGGCGGAGGCGCGGCAGGTAAGGGTCCTCGGCGACCACTTCGAAGCCGAACTCCTTCAGAATGTCGGTGGGAAGAATGCACCGGCTGCAGACGTCGGCCGCCAGCCCGCTGCCGAGGAGCAGGGTCACCAGATCCATGGCGAGCGACTCGTCGTCGCCGGTGAACCCGAACGCCTCGACTGCCCGGACGCCGCGTCGGACGAGATCCGAGACCACCGCGTCGAGCAGGGCGACCGCGTGCGTCTCGAAACCCGGTTCCATCTGAATCGTGGTCAGCAGAACCGCATCGGCGCCCACGGGTGCGGTGGGGAAGTGGTGGGCCCGTGGCACCCGACCCGGCGGCGAATAGAACGCGGCGCCGACTACGCGCTCGGTGGTCGACTCAACCGCGACCTGACAGCAGACACCCCACTCGAGTAGCAGACCGGAGAGCCAGGCTTCTTTGTCGAACTCGCTCTCCGGCCCGGCGGTGTCGTTCGACGAGCCGGCCGCGATCACCGTATCGATCGCGGGAGAGGTGCCGGCTCGATCGACCTCCCAGAAAACGCAGCGTCGAGAATGCAGCGGAAGAGTCTCGAAGTTCTCGAGTTCCAGCGACTCCACCGAGACTGCCATTGCTGTCGTACTCCTCTTTATGCTCTCAACTACGCCCGAACATCGGTAAAACCACTGATGTCACTGTGACGAATCGGCCTGCTATTCCGGGTTGCGGGTAATCACGCCCTACTTTTCGGAATTCTCGGCGATCACATTGACGATCCGCTCGAGGTCATCGACCGAACCGAACTCAATTGAAACGCGGCCCTTTCGCTTGCCCAGACTGACAGTCACCTTCGTGTCGAGCCGATCCGACAACCGATTCGCCACATCCTGCAGACCCGGCATCTCCATCGGCCGCCGCTTCTTCGGCTCAGGCTTGTCGTCGACACCATCACGGTTGGCGAGCGTCACCGCTTCTTCGGTCGCTCGCACCGACAACCCCTCGGCCACGATCCGTGCGGCGAGTGCTTCCTGGGCCTCGGTGCCGGCATCGAGTGCGAGGAGCGCCCGCGCATGGCCGGCAGACAGCACACCGGCAGCGACGCGACGCTGAACGGGAATCGGGAGTTTGAGCAACCGGATCATATTGGTGATCACAGGCCGGGATCGACCAAGGCGATTCGCCAACTCCTCATGTGTCACGTCGAACTCTTCGAGCAGCTGTTGGTACGCCGCCGCTTCTTCGAGAGGGTTCAGCTGGGCCCGGTGGATGTTCTCCAGGAGCGCGTCCCGCAGCAAGTCACCGTCCGGCGTCTCGCGCACGATCGCCGGGATGGCCTCCAGGCCGACGTTGGTGCTTGCGCGCCAACGACGTTCGCCCATGATGAGCTGATACTTGGCACCGTCGGCGCCGGGGGAGGGGAGGGCCCGCACGACGATCGGCTGCATGAGACCGAATTCGCGGATCGAGTGCTCGAGCTCCGCGAGAGCATCTTCGTCGAAGACGGTGCGCGGCTGCTTCGGATTCGGCTCGATGTCCGACGGTGAGATCTCGCGGTAGACGGCACCGACACTCTCGTCCAGCACGGCGTCGTCGGCAGTATCGACGCCGGTGGTCGGAGCGAGGAGGTCCGTCGACGGTCGCGGTCCCGTCCGCGGCGCACTGGGAACTCCTCCGCCGATCACGACGTCCGCCGCGGCCGCACCCATGCGCGTGGTGTTGACGCCGTGCTCGTCGTCGGCCGGACCAGTCGGAATCAGAGCGGCCAGGCCCCGCCCAAGCCCACCTCGACGTTGGGTATCACGCTGACTCATTAGAAACGTCCTCCTGCGGCGCCACGCTCGGCTAGTTCGCGCGCGGCGTCTAGATAACTCATGGCTCCACGTGAACCCGGGTCGTACTCGATGATCGTCATACCGAATCCCGGAGCTTCCGAGACCTTGACGCTGCGAGGGATGATTGTCGACAGCACCTTGTCGCCGAAGTGATTGCGGACCTCCGCGGCGACTTGATCGGCCAGCTTGGTGCGGCCGTCATACATGGTGAGCAGAATCGTCGACACATGCAGCTCTTTGTTCAGGTGCGCCTGGACCAACTCAATGTTGCGGAGAAGCTGTCCGACACCTTCCAGCGCGTAGTACTCGCACTGAATCGGAATCAAGACCTCCTGCGCAGCGACCATCGCGTTGACCGTCAACAACCCGAGCGAAGGCGGGCAGTCGATCAAGACGTAATCGATCTGCAGTTCCTCGAGAAGCGACGGGTCGAGGGCATTCCGCAGACGGCTCTCGCGCGCCACCACAGACACGAGCTCGATCTCGGCACCCGCCAGGTCCAAAGTCGACGGCACGCAGAAGAGACGCTCGCTGAACGGTGACCGCTGGATCGCGTCGCGCAGAGCGACATCGTCGAGCAACATTTCGTACACCGAGGCGATGCCTGGCTTGCGGTGATCGATCCCCAACGCCGTGCTGGCATTGCCCTGCGGGTCGAGGTCGATGACGAGGACTCCCAAGCCGTGGAGAGCCAGTCCGGCCGCCAGGTTCACCGCTGACGTCGTCTTGCCAACGCCGCCCTTCTGGTTCGCGATTGTCATGATTCGCGGCTGCGGCGGACGGGGGAGGGTGCCGGTCCCGCCCGGCGTCAGGACCTCGCTCGCCCGTGCTGCTGCGGTAGCAATCGGAGTGTCGTCGAATCTGTGGGCTGGCGCGCTGGGAGGCGTTTCACGTGAAACGCTCTGCTCGTGGTGGGGCACCCCGGAACTCCTTCGGTCAGTGTTTCCATTGTGCGCCTTGCGTCGAAATGACACCAATTCCAGTACCTTCCTTAGCTCCGACGCTTAGCTTTACGAGCAGCACGGGCATCGCGGCCGCTCTCAATCCGCTTCCCGACGATCAAGGTAGTCGGGGTCTCGAGGATCGTTCCGCACTGTTCGACACTGAGATCCCGTATGCCCATCCGAAGAACCTTCTCCCAATCACGGGCGATCTCGTCGGCAGCCGACCGGCCCTTCAAAGCAACCAGCCGACCGCCACCGCGGATCAGGGGAGCGGACCAACGAGCGAGCCTCTCGAGTGGTGCCACCGCACGGGAGGTGACGACGTCCGCCGGCTCGACCATCTTCAACACCGCCTTCTCCTCCGCACGACCCCGAACGACAGTCACGTTGTCGAGCGCCAGAGCCTCGACGATCTCTTCCAGGAACGTAGTCCGGCGCAGCAGCGGATCGATCAACGTGATCGACAGGTCCGGCCTTGTAATAGCTAGGGGAATGCCTGGGAAGCCGGCGCCGGAACCAATGTCCACCACGCTCGCATCGGCATCGATCACCTCCGATAGCACCGCACAGTTGAGCAGATGCCGTGTCCACAGTTGGGGTACTTCACGCGGCCCGATCAATCCGCGGAGGACACCTTCTTCGCTCAGCACGCTCGCATACTGTTCGGCGAGCGGCAGGCGGTCACCGAAGATCTGCGCGGCAATCACCGGTGTCTGCTCAAGTTCCGCCAAGGGCTCGTCAGCCATCGTTCCTCAATCCATCCTCTGTTCCACGTGAAACTACAACCGACGGGCCGCGTTGTGTTCCACGTGAAACGCGCTACCGTCCGTGCCAAGCCAATACCGATCCTCGATCACTGAGGGACCGATGCGCGCGGCAACAAAGTGAGGCTCTGGAGTGGGAGCTCGAGCCGTACCGAACGGATCAGTGGCCATCAGTTTGATACCCACTAGCTTAGTCGCGACACGACGGCCCGGACTCGTTGGGAACAATTTCCACACTCTCACCGAATCCGTCCACAGATTTACTCGGTCGACGTGCGTGGCAATCATCGGAACTGTCGGATCGAATGCGGCATCGACCCTCAGCAGAAGAGCTCATCGTCGTTCCACGTGAAACCGAACCGACTGCCCCGCAGGGGAGGGGAGTCGGCCGCCGATAGAGCGACAGCCGATCCTGGCGGACAGTTTCACGTGGAACACCGGTCATCGCCACCACGTAGCCTGTCGCAGCCGGACGTGTCCACCGAACCTCAACGATCTCGATTCCGAATCCTCCCACCGGTGTCGCGTGCCGAAGATTCGTAGCGTGAAGCTGTGAACCTGAGGGGCGAGGAAGCGAGAAGGACGGAATGAACAAAGGTGGATACGTCGCCAGGCAAGATCGCACCCGACGCCAATCGAGCCGCGGCAACCGTCAACGCGCTTCCGGCACCCGACGCTAGCTGCCATCGATGCGAACGCGAGAGGAACGAACGCAGCGGGCAGAGCATCGCACACCCACCGCCCGACATCGTCGCGACCCGACATTCATCAGGCTGGGCGCACGACCCTCGGCACAACAAGGGGACCAAGGACTGACCATGCGAGCCGTGGCTGTGTACTCCGAACACTGAGTGATCTGACGGCCACGGGCGACCACGGACCAGCAACACGCACGGCATCCCCAGCTGACCAGCTGAGCCGATCAACCGGATCGATCCGCGCACCGGCACTGCGGATGTGTTCGACGTTCTCCCGGAATCAGCGGATCGACCGCAGCCACCCGGCCCGTTCAGCCAGGACCGTCGCCGGGATATCCGGGGCTGCGCCAGCAACTACCGAACCTGCGACCCGTACGGCGTGAACGAGTCGGCGCCGATCTCCGTTCGTACTTCGGCGGATCGGTCGACGCCACCGTCTTGACCACCGTCGTACGGCTGATACCCAACTGGTCGACGATCCGAGCCTTCGGCACCCCGTCAGCAGCAAGGCCGCGGATCAATGCCCAGTGGTCCACAGTGATCACACTTCAATCGTCGGCAGAGTGTTCACGTTTCATGCGCCGCTACTGCTCAGTTCTCCGCGCCGTCGACAGCGACCTCTCATCGTGCGTTCTCGCAACACAGAGACAATGTTTCACGTTGAACCTGACATGGCCGTGAGAAGGCCCCGCCTCTCCACTCCAGCCGACTGACTTCGGTGCCGAAACTCGATGTCCGTCGTGGCTCACGGGTAGCCAGACACATCGCCCTCACGTCAGCTTGCGAAGACACGAACGTCGGCCACCGACATCCGGTCTCCAGGTAGCCAACAGCTGACCAACAGAGCTTGAGCACCCGCCAACGGTCCGCTTGGCCGCCGCCGCGGTGGTGGCGAATGCATCCTCAGCCGACGCCCGTTCGGTTCACTCTTCCATCGATCTGGAAGGGCAGGGTCTTGGCAGCGGTAGGGGAGGGCAGCGGTACGGCTTAGGAGACGATCCAGTGAAGGCACGGCTGACGGGTTTCTCGTTCCACGCGAAGCCGCAGCGATATCGGGAGAGGTGGTCACCGACAACCGGGCGACTGGAGACCCGACACCGTCGAGCCCCGGCGCTCAACGAATCACAGGAGACTCAGCCAATCGTCGGAAGCCGTCCGCAAGTGTCGCGTGCAAGGAGACTCGCCGGCGGTGATTCCGTGGATCCGAGGGCACCTGGCAAGGCGGCAGAGGGAGGCCCAATAGCGGTAACTATTCGACCGCCGACGACACGCCGGCTCCAACTGCGCCGCGACAACCACCAACGATTCTTCTGCTGTCGGGCGAAACTCACTCCAAGCCCGCCGGAGCTCAGCTCCGATAGTCGGGTCCATGGTGGCGACCAGACGCAACAGCCACGTTCTGTACCGGCCGCCGTGTCTGCCCGACGTGGTCTGCGCGGCGAAGACTCGGCCGGCATGGGATGACGTCGGCGCCGACGAGCATCGGCGTTCGGTCATGTCCAGATGCAGAGAGTCTACTCTCGCTCGGTTTCTCCGGCTATGCCGAAGGTCAAGTCCACCGAGAAGAATCTGTGTGGATCATCATCACGTCGACACAGACCCGAGTCCGATGGCATCACCGGGACGCCGAATTCGCACCATCAGAACTCGCACATCAAGGGGCGTCGTCGTCCCGTTCAACCACTACCTACTGGTCGCCCGTCATCCTTCGATACCTTGTTTCCCGTGAAACATGGAAACGTCGCCACCGACGACTAGCAGAAGTTTCACGTGGAACGAGACCTCCTGAACTACATCGTTGTAAGTCTCCGCATCGGCCACTACCCCCGAATTGGGGAGCAAGTAGCCCATAGGGAGGGCAGCTCCTCGATAAGTCACTGTGTCGAAAGTGACCACCTGCTTCTGCCGACCATCGAGACACCCAGACATGCGAGAAGCCCCGGTTCATTGAACCGGGGCTTCTCGACCATGGGGTAGGGGAGCGGTCACTCCTTGATGACGACCACCCGGCGATTGGGCTCGGCACCCTCGCTCTCGCTGAAGACACCGTCCACCGCAGCGACGGCGTCGTGCACAATCTTGCGCTCGAAGGGCGTCATCGGATCGAGCGACTCACGCTCGCCCGAATCACGAACCCGCTCGGCGACCTCGGTCCCGATCAGGGCCAGACGATCGCGACGGTCGGCGCGCCAACGGGCGACGTCCAGCATCAGCCGGCTGCGATCGCCGGTCGACTGCTGCACCGCCAACCGAGTCAACTCCTGGAGTGCATCGAGCACCTCGCCGTTGCGTCCGACCAGCTTCGTCAGATCCTTGCCTCCATCGATGCTGACGATCGCACGATCGCCGTCGACATCCAGATCGATGTCTCCATCGAAATCCAGGATGTCGAGCAACTGCTCGAGGTAATCGCCGGCAATCTCGCCCTCTTCGACGAGGCGGTCCTCTTCGTCACCCTGATCATCGGCCTCGTCGATCTCGTCGACCTCGTCCGCGGTATCAAGGGCTTCGGTATCAACGACCGCGGGATCGGCGGCCGCAGTCGGCTCCACCTTCTCCGCGTCGTCGGGCGACACAATCTGGTCAGTCATTCTCTACCTCACTTAATGGAAACGTCGTGGGGGGTCGCGGCGCCGGTCAACGGCCGCCGGGCCGACCCTTCTTCTTGTTGCGCTTGCTACCGGACTGTCGTGCCCCTCCGGGCCGCGGCTTCTGGCCGGGCGACGGTTTCTGGCCGGGCGAGGGCTTCTTAGGCGCCGACTTAGCGGTGTTCTGCTGATTCGCCTCGGTCGACTTCTTGGTGGTCGACACCTTCTTCGGCGCCTCCTCAGCGGCGTCGTCAACATCACCGTCGACGACCGCAACGGTGCCCTCACGCTTAGTCTTGTCCGGACGTGCACCGGGCTTGGGGGCAGCTGCCTTGAGTCGCTCGTCCTTGGCCTGCTTAGCCGCTTCCTCTTCCGCGGCGATCTTGCCGAACACGATGTGCTGCTGTGCGTAGGTCCACGCGTTATTGGCGACCCAGTAGAGCAGGATGGCGACCGGGAAGAACACGCCCATCACCAGGATGCCGAGCGGGAACACGTACAGCGCGAGCTTGTTCATGATGCGCGTCTGCGGGTTCTCTTCCGCGGCGGCGGTCTGGCGGGCAACCGATGCGCGCGAGTTCATGTGCGTAGCGAACGACGCGATCAGCATCAGCGGGATGACGACGATGGCGATCTGAGCGCGGGTGAAGTCGACCGGAACGCTCATGGTGTCCGTCGCAGCGGACATGAAAGCCTGCCACTGCTCAGCGGGCTGGGTGACAAACGACGACAGCGGGACACCGAACAGTCGGGCGTCCAGGAAGTTCTGAACCAGCTCCGGGCTGAACGCGTAGTTGCCGATCTCGCGGTTGGCCTCGAGCGAGAGGTCAGCACCGGTGTGGGGGAGACCGAAGCCGCCGCCGCCTTCAGGGATGTAGCGGTTGAACGACCGCAGCACGTGAAACAGGCCGATGAAGACCGGGATCTGCATAAACATCGGCAGGCAGCCGAGCAACGGGTTGAACCCGTTCTCCTTCTGCAGCTTCTGCATCTCTTCGGTCATCTTGACCCGGTCGTTCGCGTACTTCTTGCGAATCGCCTGCATCTGCGGGTTGATTTCCTGCATCTGCTTGGTCGTTCGGATCTGCTTGACGAACGGCTTGTACAGAATCGCGCGGAGCGAGAACACCAGGAAGACCACAGACAGTGCCCAAGCGACACCCGACCACCCCGACGTGTCAGGCAGTATCGCATCGAACAACCAGTGCCAGACCCACATGATCCAGGACACCGGGTAGTAGATGAAGTTGAGCACGGCTCACTTGCCCCTATCTGAAGTCGGTGCCGAGGCACCTGTGTTTGAAGTCTTGGTGCGCAGCCACTCCACGGGTCCCAACTCCGGGACCGGGTCGTAGCCGGGCTTGTGCCACGGTCCGCACTTGAGCAGTCGCCAGACGGCGAGGATCGAGCCCCACACGAAGCCGTGCTTGTCGAGAGCTTCGACGGCATACCCGCTGCACGTCGGCTCGAATCGACAGGTCGGCAGTCGCATCGGAGACACATACGACCGGTAGAGCTCGATCAGGAAGATCAGGGTTGCACGTGGCAACCGGTAAAGACGCTCGGCAAAAGTCCGCTGGCCAGAACTCATCGCACAACCTCCGCTTCGGTCGAGGCAGCCCTGACGGCCGCGACCACCTTCCGATGCCTCAGCGCTGAGCGCAGGACCTCGGCCAGTTCAGTGCTCGAACGGTCGACGATGCCCGGGAACGCGCGGATCACCACGTACGTCTCCCGAGGCAGCTCGTCGGAGGCCACCGCGGCGAAGGCATGACGAAGCCGTCGGGCAGTGCGATGACGAATCACCGCATTGCCGACCTTCTTCGAGATGATCAAACCGAGCCACGGACCACCGTGAAGCACGACGTCCGGCCGCAAGTCCGTCCGATCAGGCCACTCGGCTCCCACCGGAGCCACCTGAATTGACAGATCACGTGCCGAAACCCGCACACCCTTGGAGAGTGTGCGGGTGAAATCGGACTTCCGCGAAATCCGAGTCGAGTCGGCCGACACCGATTGCCCGGGCCGGATTATCGACTCAGGCTGTCAGCTTGGCGCGGCCCTTGGAGCGGCGGCCGTTCACGATGGCGCGACCGGCACGGGTCCGCATGCGGAGACGAAAGCCGTGCACGCGAGCGCGACGACGGTTGTTCGGCTGGAAGGTGCGCTTCCCCTTGGCCACTGGAAACTCCTTGTGTTGGTACTGCGCAGTGTTGGTACTGCGCGGTCTTGCAATCTGCAGGCGGTCTTCCGCCTACATCATGGATCGGCCGGAGCCGGCTCGTGTTGAGCGCGCGCAGAACGCAGTCCATGTACAGGCGACCTTTCGAGGGTACTGGCACCCGGAATCCAAATCAAACGGCGGGCGACCTGCAGGTATCGAGATAGAGGAATTACACGTGTGGAATTTGTTCACAGCTCGATCCACAGGTGTGGACAACTTTGTGGACAACTCGCGCCGGGGCCGGGCTTCGTGGCAAAGTCTCTGACACTGGCATGGAGCAGTTCGACCGATGAGGGGTAGCGAGTGGCGGGGGACCGAGAGACGTTCGGCGATATCTGGAACGCTGTTGTCGCAGATCTGTCCAGCGGGGCCGGCCGCGGCGACACCCCGCCGTTGACCCAGCAGCAGAAGGCCTGGTTGTCACTGGTCAGGCCGCTGACCATGACCGAAGGCTTTGCACTTCTCGCGGTTCCGTCGGCCGTTGTGCAGGAGCAGATCGAGCGAAATCTTCGCGACACGGTCCGGCTCGCGCTGAGCAATCACGTCGGCCAGAGCGTCGACATCGCTGTGCGCGTATCCGAGCCCGAAGAGGCTCCGGCAGCGCCGGCACCCACCGGACCGGTTTCTGGGGATGCTCATCCACAACCAGGCGTCACTGGTGCAACACAAGTCACACCCGAAACATACGGAATGCCGTCCCAGTACGACCTTCCCGCGGCCGATGCCCACCCGTTCCCGACGCCGACCTACCCGGCGAGTCCGGCGATTCCGTCCGACGAGCAACTCGCCGCCCTGAACTATCAGCAGCAGTACCCGCAGGGACCGCCGGCGCGACCGGTGGAACCCCGCGAGTGGTCGAGCTACTTCGAGCAGCGCGAGACCAGCGCCCCGGACAACAGCACCACCGCGCTGCACCCCAAGTACACCTTCGACACCTACGTGATCGGTGCGTCGAACCGGTTCGCCCATGCCTCGGCCGTCGCCGTCGCCGAGAACCCGGCCCGTGCCTACAACCCGCTGTTCATATGGGGTGAGTCCGGCCTCGGCAAGACGCACCTGCTTCATGCCGCGGGTCACTACGCCCAGCGGCTCTTCCCCGGGATGCGCGTCAAGTACGTCTCGACCGAAGAGTTCACCAACGACTTCATCAACTCCCTCCGCGACGAC
The DNA here is from genome assembly GCF_012515855.1 of Gordonia sp. (in: high G+C Gram-positive bacteria). Lineage (GTDB taxonomy): Bacteria > Actinomycetota > Actinomycetes > Mycobacteriales > Mycobacteriaceae > Gordonia. Next base: position 65,831 of record NZ_JAAYXO010000206.1, on the reverse strand, counting down.
CGCCGCGTGGCCTTCAAGCGTCGCTACCGCGACATCGACATGCTGCTGATCGACGACATCCAGTTCCTGGAGGGCAAGGAAGGCATCCAGGAGGAGTTCTTCCATACGTTCAACACGCTGCACAACGCGAACAAGCAGATCGTGGTCTCGTCCGACCGCCCGCCGAAACAGCTGGCGACGCTCGAGGACCGTCTCCGCACTCGCTTCGAGTGGGGTCTGATCACCGACGTCCAGCCGCCCGACCTCGAGACGCGCATCGCGATCCTTCGCAAGAAGGCGCAGATGGACAAGCTCGCCGTGCCCGACGAGGTGCTCGAGCTGATCGCGTCGAAGATCGAGCGCAACATCCGCGAGCTCGAGGGCGCGCTCATCCGCGTGACCGCGTTCGCGTCGCTCAACAACACCGAGCTCGACATCTCGCTGGCTGAGGTGGTGCTGAAGGCCCTGATCCCGGACTCCGGCCCGATGGACATCAGCGCCGCGAGCATCGTCGCCGTCACCGCCGACTTCTTCGGGCTCGCGATCGACGACTTCACCGGCCCCAGCAAGGTCCGCTCGCTGACCCTGCCCCGGCAGATCTCGATGTACCTGTGCCGTGAGCTGACCGATCTCTCGCTGCCGAAGATCGGCGAGACCTTCGACCGCGACCACACCACGGTGATGCACGCCGACAAGAAGATTCGGAAGCTGCTGCACGAGGACCGCAGCATCTACGACCAAGTGCAGGAGCTGACCGCGCGCATCAAGCAGCGCGCCAACCGCTGAGCACGCCCCAACACTCCGAGAACACCCTCAAGTGCGGCCGCAGACTCTCAACGAGTCTGCGGCCGACTCGTTGGGAAAGATTTTTCGCGATTTCTCCCGGGGTGACGGCCCCGACAAACACCCAGGACGCGTCAGCGGCCAACCTGTGGACTCGGTGGTGACAACAGGGTGCAAATCTGTGGACAACCGGTGCGCGACGGTGGAACAACTTTCGGCGTCCACAGGCGTCCCGATTCATCCACCGATCTCATCCACCCGTCCTCCACACGCAGACGAGCCGTCCGAGCAGGGACAACGTACGGTTACCCACAGAACCCACAGTGCCTATTACTAAGAAGATTTCTTCTTTAAAGAACATCTTTTAAAAGAAGCTGTGTGCATACACAGCCGTCGACCACGTTCGCGTTCCGCCGCGTCGCCACCCGACGCCGCGGCCGCGAACGACTTCGCCCTCGGTGCGACTTCTGATCGCAAAGCGCTCTACAGTGGGACTCGGCGACCACCGTCGCAAGCTCTGCTGCGTGCGCAGCAGACCCGCACCGTCGAGAAGGGGTAACACCACCGATGAAGTTTCGTGTTGTGCGCGACGAGTTCGCCGATGCCGTCGCATGGGTTGCTCGCAGCCTCCCCTCACGTCCTCCGGTGCCCGTTCTCGGATGCGTCGTCCTGACTTCCGACGACTCCGGCCTCCAGGTCGCAGGCTTCGACTACGAGGTCTCGGCCACGCAGACCATCTCCGCCGAGGTCGCCGAGACCGGCAAGGCCCTCGTCTCCGGTCGCCTCCTCGCCGACATCACCAAGGCACTGCCGAACAAGCCGGTCGACGTGATGATCGACGGCACCCGCGTGGCCATCGCCTGTGGCAGCGCCAAGTTCTCGCTCCCGACGATGCCGGTCGAGGACTACCCGGACCTTCCCGAGATTCCCGAGAACACCGGCGCGGTCCCGGCCGACCTGTTCTCCGAGGCCGTCTCGCAGGTCGCCATTGCCGCAGGTAAGGACGACACCCTGCCGATGCTGACCGGTGTCCGCGTCGAGATCGAGGGCGACAAGGTGGTCCTCGCCGCGACCGATCGCTTCCGCCTCGCGGTGCGCGAGCTCCAGTGGCTCCCGGCCGAGGCCGGTGCCTCGGGCGCCGCACTGGTGCCCGCCAAGACCCTCTCCGAGGCCGCGAAGTCGGCCGGCTCCGGCGGCTCCGGCAACGTCGAGCTGGCCTTCGGCTCGGCACACGCGATCGGCTCCGAGGGCATGCTCGGCATCACGAGCAACGCCAAGAAGACCACCACCCGTCTGCTCGACGCCGAGTTCCCGAAGTTCCGCCAGCTGTTCCCCGCCAACCACACCTCGGTGGCGACCATCGAGAGCGCACCGCTGATCGAGTCGATCAAGCGCGTCTCCCTGGTGGCCGAACGCGGCGCCCAGGTTCGGATGGACTTCACCAGCGACTCCGTGCTGCTCACCGCCGGTGGCGACGAGGCAGGCAAGGCCGAGGAAGAGCTGCCGGTGCAGTTCTACGGCGAGCCGATCATCATCGCGTTCAACCCGCACTACCTGCTCGAAGGCCTGGCTGCCATCGGCACCTCGACCGTGGAGTTCGGGTTCACCAACCCCGAACCCGACGGGTCGGGCGTCCGGCGCGCGGCCATCCGTCCCGCGGTGCTCCGTCCCTCGACGGGCGACGAGCCGACGGCCGACGAATCAGGTGCCTACTTGGCGAGCGCGAGCGACTTCAGCTACCTGCTGATGCCGGTCCGACTGCCGGGCTGACCTGCGCTTTCGGTGCGGTGAAAGTCTCTTGTACGTTCGTGAACTCACGTTGCGCGACTTCCGGTCGTGGCCGCAGGCGCAGTTCACCCTGACGCCGGGCACCACGATCTTCGTCGGACGCAACGGCTTCGGAAAGACGAATCTGCTCGAGTCGCTGTTCTACGTCGCGACCCTGCGCTCGCACCGGGTGTCGTCGGACGGGCCGCTGGTGCGGTCGGGCACCGATGCCGCACGGGTCACCGCGACGGTCGAGAACGACGGCCGCGAACTCACCGTCGACCTCACGGTCAACGCGCAGGGCGCCAACAAGGCGGCCATCAACACCCGACCGGTCCGGCGCACACGCGAGATCCTCGGCATCCTCCGCGCGGTGCTGTTCGCACCCGAGGATCTGGCCCTAGTCAGGGGCGATCCGGGCGAGCGTCGCCGCTTCATCGACGAACTCGTGGCCCAGCTGCGACCCCTCGCCGCCGGAGCGAAAGCCGACTACGACCGGGTACTCCGCCAGCGGTCGGCGCTGCTCAAGACCGCGGGTGCCGCGATGCGTCGCGGCCAGGCAGACTCCGTGATCAGCACCTTGGACGTCTGGGACCAGCAGCTCGCCGATCTCGGAGCACAGGTCACCGCGTCGCGGCTGGCCGTGATCCGACAGCTCGCCCCGTACGTGACCCAGGCGTACGCATCGATCGCGCCGCACTCGCGGCCTGCCGAGATCGCCTACCGCACCGCGGCGGGGGCGTCGGTCGACGCCAGCCCGGGCGGCGACGACGAGATCGCCGCGATCCGCGACGTGCTGGCGCAGAAGCTGATCGAGGTGCGCAGCAAGGAGATCGACCGGGGCATGTGCCTGGTGGGACCGCACCGGGACGATCTCTACCTCGGACTCGGCGACGAGCCGGCTAAGGGTTTCGCCAGTCACGGCGAGAGCTGGTCGTTCGCACTGTCGCTGCGTCTGGCCAGCGTCGAACTGCTGCGCGCCGACGGGGTGGAGCCGGTGATCATGCTCGACGACGTCTTCGCCGAGCTCGACGTGACCCGCCGCAGGCTGCTCGCCGAGTTCACTTCGACCGCCGACCAGCTGCTGATCACCGCCGCGGTGGCCGACGACATCCCCGAGTCGATCGTCGGACGACGCGTGTCTGTCGGAGCCGTCGACGAAGATGGTTCCAGGTATTCGATCGTGATCGGTGACGAACAGATCGGTGACGAGCAGCACGGTGACGAGCAGCTCGACGGTGAACAGACGGCCGAGCGAGGGGAGGACGACGATGACTGACCCGGACACCCCCAGCCCCGACACCCCCAGCGGCCCGACCGTCGGCGACGGCAAGTCCGGCTACGACCTCGCGCGCGCCGCCCTCGAGGAGGCCCGTGCCGCCGCGCGAGCGGCAGGCAAACCCGTCGGGATGGGCCGATCCGCGCCCATCCGCAGCAAGCGTCGCTCCACCTCTGACCGTTCGCGTCGTCGCTGGTCAGGAGCGGGTCCGGATGCCCGCGACCCGCAGACCTTCGGGCAGATGATCGGCAAAGTCGCCAAGCAGCACGGCTGGGAACCGCGCATCTCCGAGGGCACGCTGTTCGGCATGTGGCCGTCGATCGTCGGCGAGGACATCTCCTCGCACGCCCAGCCCACCCGGCTCGAGGGCACGGTGCTGCACGTCAGCGCCGAGTCGACCGCCTGGGCCACGCAACTGCGGTACATGCAGGGTCAGATCCTGGCGAAGATCGCGAAGGTGATCGGCCACGGCATGGTGACGAGCCTGCGCATCACCGGACCCAAGGCGCCGAGCTGGCGAAAAGGTCCCAGGCACATCTCCGGACGCGGCCCGCGCGACACCTACGGCTGACTCCGATCGGCAGACCCTGGATTTCGACGCTAGAGCGGTGAAACGGCGCCGGGCCACGATCGGCCCCGCCTCGGACGGAAATAGTCGGTCTCCGTTGCAATCAGAGGCGTGGCAAGCGCATCTGTGGACGTACTACCCAGTACACTGGTGTGCAACTGTCCTCAATCAGAATGGGAGCTGACCCTCCGTGGCAGACACCAGCGGCAACGCACCTAACAAGTCAAGCAAGTCGAAGGCGGGCGAATACGGTGCCGACTCGATCAGCATCCTCGAGGGTCTGGAAGCCGTCCGTAAGCGCCCCGGCATGTACATCGGTTCCACCGGTGAACGCGGTCTGCACCATCTGATCTGGGAGGTCGTCGACAACTCCGTCGATGAGGCGATGGCTGGACACGCCACGCGCGTCGACGTCACCCTGCTGGCCGACGGCGGCATCCAGGTGGTCGACGATGGTCGAGGCATGCCCGTGGGCATGCACGCCACCGGGGTTCCCGCGGTCGAGGTCATCATGACCCAGCTGCACGCCGGCGGTAAGTTCGACTCCGATTCCTACGCGGTCTCCGGCGGTCTGCACGGCGTCGGCATCTCGGTGGTGAACGCCCTCTCGACCAAGGTCGAGCTGGAGATCAAGCGCAACGGATCGGTGTGGCGGCAGACCTACACCAATGCCGAGCCCGGTCCGCTCGTCGAGGGCGAGGCGGCGTCGGGCACCGGCACCAGCGTCTCGTTCTGGGCCGACCCGAACATCTTCGAGACCACCGAGTTCAACATCGAGACGATTGCTCGTCGTCTGCAGGAGATGGCGTTCCTGAACAAGGGTCTGACCATGACCCTGACCGACGAGCGCGTCCACGAGGCGGTGCTCGAAGCCGAGGCCGAGGAGTCCGAGGACGGCGACGCCAGCATCAAGACCGAGGAGGAGAAGGCTACGGCCATCGCCAAGGTCAAGACGCGGACCTACCACTACCCGGACGGCTTGATCGACTACATCAAGCACCTCAACAGCCGCACCAAGGCGCCGATCCACAAGACCGTCATCGGCCTGGCCGCCAAGGGCACCGGTCACGAGGTCGAGGTCGCGATGCAGTGGAACGAGGGCTACGCCGAATCGGTGCACACCTTCGCCAACACCATCAACACGGCCGAGGGCGGTACCCACGAAGAGGGCTTCCGCGCGGCCCTGACCAGCACGGTCAACCGCTACGCGCTGGACAAGAAGCTCATCAAGGAGAAGGACGGCAAGCTCTCCGGCGACGACATCCGCGAGGGTCTGGCCGCCGTCATCTCGGTGAAGGTCGCCGACCCGCAGTTCGAGGGTCAGACCAAGACGAAGTTGGGCAACACCGAGGTCAAGAGCTTCGTGCAGAAGGCGTGCAACGAGCATTTGGCGATGTGGTTCGACGCCAACCCGGCCGAGGCCAAGACCATCATCCGGAAGGCCGCCGACTCGCAGCAGGCTCGCCTGGCAGCCCGTCGCGCACGTGAACTGGTCCGCCGCAAGACCGCCACCGACATCGGCGGCCTCCCCGGCAAGCTCGCCGACTGCCGCAGCAACGACCCCACCAAGTGCGAGGTCTACATCGTGGAGGGCGACTCCGCAGGCGGCTCGGCCAAGTCGGGCCGCGACTCGATGTATCAGGCGATCCTCCCGCTGCGCGGCAAGATCATCAACGTCGAGAAGGCCCGCATCGACCGCGTCCTCAAGAACGCCGAAGTCCAGTCGATCATCACCGCGTTCGGCACCGGCATCCACGACGAGTTCGACATCAGCAAGCTGCGTTACCACAAGATCGTGCTGATGGCCGACGCCGACGTCGACGGCCAGCACATCGCGACGCTGCTGCTCACGCTGCTGTTCCGCTTCATGCGACCGCTGATCGAGCAGGGACACGTCTACCTGGCCATGCCCCCGCTCTACAAGCTCAAGTGGCAGAAGGGCGCCGCCCCGGACTTCGCGTACAGCGACCGCGAGCGCGACGCGCTGCTCGAGGCGGGCAAGGCAGCCGGCAAGAAGATCAACATGGACGACGGCATCCAGCGCTACAAGGGTCTCGGCGAGATGAACGCGAGCGAACTGTGGGAGACCACCATGGATCCGGACGTGCGCGTCCTGAAGCAGGTGACGCTCGACGACGCCGCCGCGGCCGACGAGCTGTTCTCCATCCTCATGGGTGAGGACGTTGCTGCCCGTCGTACCTTCATCGCGCGCAACGCCAAGGACGTCCGCTTCCTCGACGTCTGATCGACGCTAGAGAACCAGACCCGCGCGGGCCCCGAGTGTCAGCACCCGGCCCGCACCATGCCACCACAGCGGCATCGCCGCAGGAAAGTGATTCATGAGCGACGAAACCGATCTGCCAGAGAACGGCGAGGGACGCGACCGCGTCGAACCCGTCGATCTCGGGCAGGAGATGCAGAACAGCTACATCGACTACGCGATGAGCGTCATCGTCGGTCGTGCCCTGCCCGAGGTCCGCGACGGCCTCAAGCCGGTGCACCGCCGACTGCTGTACGCGTCGTTCGACGCCGGTTTCCGTCCCGAGCGCGGCTACGTGAAGTCGGCCCGCCCGGTCTCGGAGACCATGGGTAACTACCACCCACACGGCGACTCGTCGATCTACGACGCACTGGTCCGCCTCGCGCAGCCGTGGTCGATGCGCTACCCGCTCATCGACGGCCAGGGCAACTTCGGTTCGCGCGGCAACGACGGCGCCGCCGCCATGCGTTACACCGAGGCCCGGCTCACGCCGCTGGCCATGGAGATGCTGCGCGACATTACCGAGGAGACCGTCGACTTCGTCCCGAACTACGACGGCAAGACGCAGGAGCCGACGGTGCTCCCGTCGCGGATCCCGAACCTGCTCATCAACGGCTCGGGTGGCATCGCGGTCGGCATGGCCACCAACATTCCGCCGCACAACCTGAACGAAGTCGCCGACGCGGTGTTCTGGGCGCTCGAGAACCCCGAGGCCGACGAGGAGACCATGCTCGCCGCGTGCATGGAGTACGTCAAGGGCCCGGACTTCCCGACGGCCGCGCTGATCGTCGGCACGCAGGGCATCCGCGACGCGTACATGACCGGCCGCGGCAGCATCCGGATGCGCAGCGTGGTCGACATCGAAGAGGTCAAGGGCACTACCCAGCTCATCGTCACCGAGCTGCCGTACCAGGTGAACCCGGACAACCTGATCAGCTCGATCGCCGAGCAGGTCAACGACGGCAAGCTCAAGGGCATCAGCAAGATCGAGGACCAGTCGTCCGACCGCGCGGGCCTGCGCATCGTCATCACCCTGCGCCGTGACGGCGTCGCCCGCGTGGTGCTGAACAACCTGTACAAGCACAGCCAGCTGCAGACCAACTTCGGCGCCAACATGCTGTCGATCGTCGACGGCGTGCCGCGCACCCTGCGCCTGGATCAGATGATCCGCTACTACGTGGCGCACCAGATCGAGGTCATCGTTCGACGCACCCGCTACCGTCTGCGCAAGGCGGAGGAGCGCGCCCACATCCTGCGCGGCCTGGTGAAGGCGCTCGACGCCCTCGACGAGGTCATCGCACTGATCCGCGCGTCGGCCAACACCGACGCCGCCCGCACCGGACTGATGGATCTGCTCGACATCGACGAGATCCAGGCCGACGCCATTCTGGCCATGCAGTTGCGTCGCCTGTCGGCGTTGGAGCGCCAGAAGATCATCGACGAATTAGCCGAGATCGAGCGTGAGATCGCCGACCTGAAGGACATCCTGGAGCGTCCCGAGCGGCAGCGCGCCATCGTCCGCGATGAGCTCAAGGAGGTCGTCGACAAGTACGGCGACGAGCGGCGGTCGAAGATCATCCCCGCCGAGGGCGATGTGACCGACGAGGATCTGATCGCGCGCGAGGACGTGGTCGTCACGATCACCGAGACCGGCTACGCCAAGCGCACCAAGACCGACCTCTACCGCAGTCAGAAGCGCGGTGGCAAGGGCGTGCAGGGTGCGGGCCTGAAGCAGGACGACATCGTCGCCCACTTCTTCGTCTCCAGCACGCACGACTGGCTGCTGTTCTTCACCACCAAGGGCCGCGTCTACCGCGCCAAGGCGTACGAGCTCCCCGAGGCCAACCGCACCGCGCGCGGCCAGCACGTCGCCAACCTCCTGGCCTTCCAGCCGGAGGAGCGGATCGCGCAGGTCATCCGGATCTCCGGCTACGACGACGCCGACTACCTGGTTCTCGCCACCCGCGACGGCCTGGTCAAGAAGTCGCGTCTGGACGCCTTCGACTCCAACCGTTCGGGCGGCATCGCAGCCATCAACCTGCGTGGCGAGGACGAGCTGGTCGGCGCACGCCTGTGCAGCGCGGAGGACGACCTGCTCCTGGTCTCGAAGAAGGGACAGTCGATCCGCTTCACCGCCAGCGACGAGACGCTGCGTCCGATGGGTCGACAGACCTCCGGCGTCCAGGGCATGCGGTTCAACAACGACGACGAGCTGCTCAGTCTCACCGTCGTCCGCCCGGACACGTTCCTGTTGGTCGCGACGTCGGGCGGCTACGCCAAGCGCACCGACATCGAGGAGTACACGGCGCAGGGTCGCGGCGGCAAGGGGGTGCTGACGATTCAGCACGACCCGAAGCGCGGTGACCTCGTCGGCGCTCTGGTGGTGGACCTCGACAGCGAGATCTACGCCATCACCTCCAGCGGCGGCGTGATCCGCACCAAGGCCAAGCAGGTCCGGAAGGCAGGACGCCAGACCAAGGGTGTCCGCTTGATGAACCTGTCGGACGGTGACACCCTGATTGCCGTTGCGCGCAATGCCGACGAGCCCGATGAGGACGAGGGCGCGGCAGATCAGGAATAGCCGGACCAGCGTTTAGGGTGGGATGGACCCGTTCAGTGAGGAATCGCCTGTGAGCATACCGAATCAGCCGGACGACAAGAATGTCGAACGTGGGGCGCTGGCCCCGCCATGGAAGCGCGGAGAGACATCCGTCGCCACCGGGCTGACAGCTGGTGAGTTGGCCAAGGCCGCCGGGGTGGTCGACGACGACCGCACCGGTCCGTCGACCGGCGGCCCCGCTCCGCGAGGAGTGGTCGCGGGCGATTCCCCGCGGGCGGAGCAGAAGCCCCCGCAGTCTTCGCCACCGTCGCCGCAGGGGCCTCCTGCACCCCAGGGACCGCAGGCGGGCACCCAGGGACCCGGGCCGGTCGGACCACAGGGCAAGCCCGATTCGGGACCGAACCCGAAGATCGGCCCGGCCCCCGCACCCGCGCAGGGCCCCGCGCCGATGCCGCAACGTCCGGTCACGGCCGGACCCCCGTCCGGACCGATGCCTGCACAGCAGCCTCCGAAGGCTGCACCGGCGCCCCCGGCGGCTGCGCCGAGTCCGGCGCCGTCCAAGCCTGCACCGTTCGTCGAGTCCGATACCCGCAACATCCCGCGGGAGCGGTTGGCGGACAAGGATCAGCTTCCGGACCTGGACTCGATTCACCACACCGAGAAGGCCAAAGAGCAGGCCATCGCGCGGGCGTCGAGCCAGACCATCCCGGCCCGTGCCTCGGGTGCTCCGCTGCGCGCCGCGGTGCAGATCCGACGCGTCGATCCGTGGTCGATTTTCAAGGTGGCCGGCGTGCTGTGCGTCGCGGGCTTCTTCATCTGGATGATCGCGGTCGCGATCCTGTACGGCGTCCTCGGTGGGATGGGTATCTGGGATCAGATCAACAGCTCGTTCGGAACGCTCGTGAGCGCTGACGGCAGCACCAGTGGCCAGGATCTCATCAGTGGTGGCCAAGTGTTCATGTTCAGCGCGCTGTTCGGCGTCGCGAGCTCGGTTCTGCTGACTGCGCTCGCCACCATCTCGGCGTACATCTACAACGTTTGCGCCGATTTCGTCGGTGGTGTGGAGATCACCTTGGCTGACCTCGACTAGGCCTCTGACCTGCCGTTTTGGAGATGTTCTGCTACTCGGGTAATCTTCATTCTCGGTTGAGGGCCTATAGCTCAGGCGGTTAGAGCGCTTCGCTGATAACGAAGAGGTCGGAGGTTCAAGTCCTCCTAGGCCCACCACAATTTAACCGACCGGTTCGCCGGTACGGGGCCTTAGCTCAGTTGGTAGAGCGCTGCCTTTGCAAGGCAGATGTCAGGAGTTCGAATCTCCTAGGCTCCACAAGAAGAGAAGTAAAGACCCGGAAGCGGATATATCGCTTCCGGGTCTTCTTGTCGTGTCACCTACCCGATCGGACGATCGCTCGGTACCTGCAGCCAGCTCGGCTCGCTCGGGTCGAGCAGAACGTGCTCGGGCTTGAGTTGCGAATCGTGGGAGATTGGCCCGAACGACACCGCGCGGGGCGCATTGAACGCGTAGACGCTCACGCGAAGGCGGTGGCCCGGCTTCAAGAGCGCGTCGGTGCCGAGCGTTCCGATGTCGAGGTACTGCTTGGCGCCGGGCTTCACCAGGCTGCGCTTGAAGGCGTCGAGGGAGTAGTGGGGATCGACGACGTCACCGTTGGGTGCGTACCCCGTCAGCGTCTTGTCCAGCTGGTTGCGGATCGACACCGTCATGGATCCGGTGGTGATCACGCGTGACGTGCCGTCGGGCGCGACGTCGGAGACCACCGCTGCGTAGAAACCGTCCTTGGCGTCGACCTGGGTGCGCACATGGAGGTTGATCGGACCGTTGATCGACGTGGCCTTCCGCGCCGGGGCGGAGGTGAACGTGAGTGCGCCGCGCTCGGCGATGCGGTTGTCCTTGCTGCACATGTCGAACGGACTCAGGAAGCCGATCTGATCGCGATTGGTGTCGCCCGAGCACAGGGTGGTGACTCCCGGCGCCACCGTCCACTTGGCCTTGCGCTTGGGTCCGGTGGCCGACAGCGAGCCGTCAGCCACCGAGGTCGGCGACGTGCCGCTGCGCCTGGGCGTGAGGTACATCCGACGATGGACCTGCCCGGGGCGCGGGAACGACTCCGACTGCACCCAGGTGCCGCCCTGCTGGTGGCTGGTCGCGGGCGCGTACCGATCGATGCCGTTGTCGACGCCCTTGATCCACTTGTCGAACCACGCGCGCTGCAGCACGCCCCAGGCCGGCGGCTGACCGGGTCGACCGAGGGTGTCCCAACCGTTGGTCATGTGCTGGCCGGCGCTCATCAGCAGCTTCTTCTTGCTGTTCGGCAGGCCGCTGAGCTGGTCGAGGGTGCGCCATTCCATGTTGGTGAACAGGTCCTGCCAGCCGCCGACGACGAACGTCGGGACCTGGATCTTCGCAGCATCGGTGGTGAGCGCCTGACGGTAGGCCGATTTCAGGGAGACGAGTTCCCGGGTGCGGCCCGTCAGCTCGTCCGTCGACCGCGCACCCAGGCCCTGCAGAAACTCGGGAACAAAGACGGCGGGGTTGTTGATCCGGTCCTGCAGCCACTTCACGTCGAACTGTCCGCGCAACAGGCTAGGCAGGTCGGGGACCATCTTGGCGCCGTTGACGGCGAACAGCCAGAGCGCCAGAAAGCCCGCGCCGTACCCGGAGCCGGGTGCGACCACGTCGGCGACGATGTCGGTCATCGGCGCCGCGGGGAAGATCGCCTTGAGACCGAGGGGCCGCTTGGCTGCCGCCTGCAGCTGGTTGATCGCCGAGTACGAGTAGCCGGACATGCCGAGCTCGCCGTTGGAGTACGACCGCTTGCGCGCCCAGTCGAGCACCTCGAGGGTGTCCTTCTGTTCCCGGTTGCCGAAGACATCCCACTTGCCCTGCGAGGTGCCGGTACCGCGGACGTCGACGACGATCTGCGTGTAGCCGCTGCGAACGAGCTTCGGGTCGACGGCGAACGAGCTCATCAGCCCGCCCTTGGCCACCTTGAGGAGCTGCTCGGTCCCCGAGATGGGGGTGCCGGACAGATTGATGCCGGCAAAGAAGTCGATGACCGGCTGCGAGAGGCCGGGGACGTTGGTCGCGGCGGCGGCGATCATGCTGATCAGCTTGTTGTACGGCGTCATGTTCACGATCACCGGGTTGCGGTCGGTGCTGGCGCGACCGGACCGGTCGGCGGGGCGGTAGACGTCGGCGCGCAGAACGGTGCCGTCCGACATCCGGATCGGCACGCTCGGCGTCACATGGACGCCCGCGTATCGCTGCGGTCCGTTGTACGTCTGCGTCCACTCCGGCGGATTGATGCCGGTGGTCGCCGCGCTCGCCTGCGGTACCGCGACGAGACCGACGGCGATGGTCGACACCGCGACCATCGACACCAATCGTGTGAAGAACTTGCCCATCCCGACCCCCAAGGTCTGATTCCAGCAATCGATGGACGGCGTGACTAGTGGCACCGTCTCTAAGTTGTGTGACTGATGACGCACGATATTACTGGCCAGTAGTGAGTGTCAAGAGCCTGGCGAACATCGCCCGATAGACTCTGGGCTGTCTGCCGGGTTCGCCGGCGCAAGCCCCAGTGAGAAGGAATCCCCACGTGAGCACACCTATCCGCATCGGCATCGTCGGCTACGGAAACCTCGGCCGCGGCGTTGAGACCGCCCTTGGTCTCAGTCCGGACATGGAACTCGTCGGCGTGTTCACCCGCCGCGATCCGCAGGGTGTCGACACCGTGGGCGCGCAGGCCTTCCCGATGTCGGATCTGGATCGCGACCGCGACGACATCGACGTCCTCATCCTGTGCGGCGGCTCGCGCAGCGATCTCCCGGAGCAGAGCCCCGCGCAGGCGGCCCGGTACTCGATCGTCGACAGTTACGACAACCATGCGCGGATCCCCGAGCACTTCGCCGCCGTCGATGCCGCAGCGAAGGCCGGCGGCACCACCGCCGTCATCTCCACCGGCTGGGACCCGGGCCTGTTCTCGCTGAACCGCGTCTACGGCGAGGCGATCGTGCCGCAGGGATCCACCTACACCTTCTGGGGCCGCGGTCTCAGCCAGGGGCACTCCGACGCCGTGCGGCGGGTGCCGGGCGTGGCAGCGGGTGTGCAGTACACATTGCCGTCCGAGCCGGCCATCGAGCGCGTCCGCGCGGGGGAGAACCCCGAATTGTCGACCCGTGAGCGGCACACCCGCGAGTGCTTCGTGGTCCTGGAAGAGGGGGCCGACGCGGAGACGGTGCGGAACGAGATTGTCACCATGCCCGACTACTTCGAGCCCTACGACACCACCGTGCACTTCATCACCGCCGAGGAACTCGCGCGGGACCACCAGGGCATGCCGCACGGCGGCTTCGTGATCCGCAGCGGCACCACCTCCGAAGGCACCAAGCAGGTCATCGAGTACCGCCTCGCGCTGGAGTCGAATCCGGAGTTCACCGCCAGCGTGCTGGTGGCGTACGCCCGCGCAGCGGCCCGGATGAACCGGGCGGGCGACGTCGGCGCGAAGACGGTGTACGACGTCGCTCCCGGTCTGCTGTCTCCGCTGTCTCCCGAGGAACTGCGCGCCGGTTACCTGTGACGGCACGCCAGGACCAAGGTCCTCGACTTCCGCGGTGCCGCTCCGGCCGGCCGATAGTCTGGAAACGTTGGCAGTAAGTGCGTATTCGGAAGGATGGGGCAGATGACGACTAATTCACCGGTGTCAGTGGCAGTAGACGGATCGGGTCATGCGCTCGAGGCCGTGCGCTGGGCGGCCAAGGCGGCTCAGCGGCTGGGTCGACGGCTGGACGTGGTCACGGTGCTGACGTCGGCGTCGCCCACCTTCGGTCGGCTGTCGATGCAGTCGGACGAGGCGGCGCTGGCGGCCGCGCGCGAGGCCGCGGAGGCGACCGCCACGGCCGCCGAGCAGTTGGCCCTGAGCGTGGCCGACGTGACGGTGGCCAAGCAGGTCATCGAGGGCAAGCCGGGTCTGGTGTTGCGCGATGTGTCGACGCGATCGCACCTGCTGGTTCTCGGTCGACGCGGCCTCGGCGGCGTCAAGGGCCTGTTGCTGGGCTCGGTGAGCACCGATCTGGTGGCGCATTCGGAGTGCCCGACCGTGGTCGTCTCGACGGGCGCCGCGAAGGACAGCGGGCCCGTGGTGGTCGGGATCGACGGCTCGGCCGTCTCGACCGAAGCACTCAACCAGGCGTTCGCCTCGGCGGCGTCGATGAAGGCTCCGCTGCGCGTGATCCACTCCTTCGGCGGCTTCACCGATGAGGTGTTCCACGGCTACTCCGGGCAAGCGCTGGAGAACCTGCGGGTCAACGCCAACATCGCGATCGAGTCGCAGGTGGCCGACGCTGCGGAGAAGTACCCGGAGGTCGAGGTGGAGATCGTGCTCACCACCGAGGCTCCGGCCGAGCACATCAGCGGGTTGTCGGACACGGCGCAACTGATCGTCGTCGGTACCCGCGGTCGCGGCGGTTTCCGGGGCCTCGCGCTCGGTTCCACCAGCCAGGCCATCCTGCACGTGGCGGAATGCCCGGTGATGGTGGTTCAGAACCACTGATCGGCGAGGTCTGCGACGACCTGCGAAGCGAAAGGAGCGCAGCGACATCATGTCGCTGCGCTCCTTCTCCGTCTGGTCCGGGAGATAGCCGGGGCTAGGCTCCGAAGCCCAGCAGCGACTTCACTTCGAGGAACTCGTCGAAGGCGTAGTCGCTCCATTCGCGGCCGTTGCCGCTGCGCTTGTAGCCGCCGAACGGTGCTCCCGGGTCGGGCGCCGCCGAGTTCAGCGAGATCGACCCCGCGCGGAGCTTGGAACCCACGCGTCGAACCTCGTCGAGGTCCTCGCCGGAGACGTAGCCCGCCAGGCCGTACTCGGTGTCGTTGCCGATCTTGATGGCCTCATCCACCGAGTCGTAGCCGATGATCACCAGGACTGGGCCGAAGACCTCGGTGCGGGCGATCTCCATGTCGTTGGTGACGTTGGTGAAGACGGTCGGCTTCACGTAGTAGCCCTCGGTGAGGCCGTCCGGACGCCCGGCGCCGCCGACCACGGGCTTGGCGCCGTCGTCGATGGCGCGCTCGATCAGACCCTGGATCTTCTCGAACTGCACCGCGGAGACCACCGGTCCCAGCCGCACATTGGTGGTCGGATCGCCGACGGTGAGCCCCGCCGAGGCCTCGACCGCGGCAGCGGCCACTTCGTCGAGACGGTGCGAGGGCACCAGCATGCGGCTCGGCGCGTTGCACGACTGGCCCGAGTTCAGCATCATCAGGCCGACGCCTGCGGCCACGTTGGCTCCGAGAGAATCGTCGTCGAGCAGGATGTTCGGGCTCTTGCCGCCGAGTTCCTGAGCGACGCGCTTGACGGTCGGCGCAGCGGTCTTGGCCACTTCGATGCCTGCGCGGGTGGAGCCGGTGAACGAGATCAGGTCGATGTCCGGATGGGCCGACAGCGCCGACCCGACTCCCGGACCGTCGCCGTTGACCAGATTGAACACGCCAGCGGGGACTCCGGCGGCGTCGAAGATCTCCGCGACGATGGCTGCTGAGAACGGTGCCACCTCGCTGGGCTTGAGGACCATGGTGCAGCCGGTGGCCAGTGCGGGCGCCACCTTGCACATCACCTGGTTCAGCGGCCAGTTCCACGGGGTGATGAATCCGCAGACGCCGATCGGTTCCTTGACGATGCGCGACGATCCGCGGTCCTCGGAGAACGCGAAGGTCTTGAGGGATTCGGCCGCGGTGGCCAGGTGCGCCATGCCGATCGGCACCTGGGCGGCGGCGGCCAGCCCGGCCGGGGCGCCCATCTCGATGGTCACCGCTTGCGCGAGCTCGTCGGCACGCTTCTGATACTCCGCGAGGATGGCGCCGATGAGGGCGATGCGGTCGTCGATGCTCGAGTGAGCCCAGCCCTCGAAGGCGTGCCGAGCGGCGATCACCGCGGCATCGACGTCGGCGCTGCTGCCCAGGGCCACCGTGCCCGCGGACTTCTCGGTAGCGGGATTGATCACGTCGATCGTGGTCAGCTCGCCGACGGGATCCACCCACTGGCCGTTGATGTAAAACTTGGTCAAATCTGTCATCGTCGCTCGTTCCGTGTGATGCACACCGCCCTGTGGGCGCGGACACACTCCAACCTACCTGCCGCGTTGGAACAAATCCCGAGAAGTGTTCCGACTGATCGGAGACTAGATCAAGATCCAGAGGTACGCGAGCAGGCCGAGCACCACGAACGCCGTCCACAGCCAGCCGATGATGATGGCCGCGGTGGCGAACTCACGACCGTACTCGCCGTTCCCGCCGTCGATCTGACCGCGCGTGCGGTATCCGAGCCACAGACCGAAGGGGAACAGGAGCCCAATTGCCGACAGCACGAACGCGATGACCGCGTTCCAGCTGAACCTCGACTCGGTCTGGGATGCAGAAGCGGTCTTGGAAGCCACGGGCTTGGAGTCCTTACTGGCCGCGGGAGGATTCTGGGCGGGAGTTTTGTGGGGAGCGGGCGGTGCGACCGGTGCCGTTGCCGGTCGGGCGGATGCCGGAGCGTCCGTGACCGCGGAATAGGCCAGCCGACGTTCGGAGGCGTCGTCGCCTGCGGGCGTCGGCGACTTGGCGAGCGAGGGAGCCGCTGTCGTCGGCTGGGACGTGGGCCCGGACTGGGGTCGGGGCGCCGGACCTGGACCCGTACTCGGTGCCGGGTGCGGCGGTCGGCTCTGCGGATTGGGCCCGGTGCCCGGCTGTGACGGGCGCGGAGCGGGGCCGTTGCCGAGGTGCGACGGCGGTGCGGGGCGGCCGCCGGGCGCGGCTGGGATCGGTCCGGACGCCGGTGCCGGCCGAGGAGCCGGCTGCCCGGGGGCCGAGGGCCGCGGAGGCGGAGTCACCGGTCGCTGCGAGGGCGAACCGGGAGGCGTCGAGGACGCCGGCGGAGCGGGGCGGTACGACGGCGCTGCGCCCGGTGCCGCTGGAGGCGGAGTGCTCGGAGTGGGCGGCTTACTCTCCCAGGGCGCCGAAGGACGACCGGACTGGGTCGAACCGAGCGGGGGCGACTGCTGTGCTGGTGGTACGGAGCTCGGGCCCTGAGGTCGACTCGGGCCCGGCTCACGTGGATCGTCAGAAGTCACGGTCTCCAAAATACCTGGTGAAGGTTAATCGTCGCTGAGGCCGCGCACATCTTCGATGCGCGGGACGGTGAGGGAGGCCGGCGGATGGTCGGTGCGCGACCGACGCAGCACCACGACGACGGCAGACAGCAGCAGTGCGAGCGCGGTGGCGAGAACCACGAGAAGTTTGTTCGGCATCCATCCAGCGTGCCAGGTGGCAGGGGGTGCACGCCACTGCCGGTCGTCAGTCGGCGAGACGTGGTTTCATGGACAGTGTGAGTGATCAGAAGAAGACCGCGACCCTGAAGACCAATCGCGGCGACATCGTCATCGAACTCTTCCCGAACCACGCGCCGGTCACCGTCGAGAACTTCGTCGGCCTGGCAGACGGCTCGAAGGAGTACTCCACCGAGAATGCAAAGGGTGAGGCCTCGGGTCCGTTCTACGACGGCGCAGTGTTCCACCGCGTCATCAACGGCTTCATGATCCAGGGCGGCGACCCGACCGGCACCGGTCGCGGCGGTCCGGGCTACCAGTTCAAGGACGAGTTCCACCCGGAGCTCCAGTTCGACCGCCCGTACCTGCTGGCCATGGCCAACGCCGGCCCGGGCACCAACGGCTCGCAGTTCTTCATCACCGTGGGCGCCACCCCGCACCTGAACCGTCGCCACACCATCTTCGGTGAGGTCAAGGACTCGGCCTCGCAGGCCGTGGTCGACGCGATCGCCACCACCGCCACCGATCGCATGGATCGCCCGGTGGACGCCGTCGTCATCGAGAGCATTGAGCTCAGCTGATTTGACGCAAACCTGCTATCGGCATCCCGACCGCCCGACAGCGCTGTCTTGCACACGCTGCGGGCGGTCGGCTTGTCCGGACTGTCTTCGGTCGGCATCGGTCGGCCAGCACTGTGTGGACTGCGTGAGCCAGGCGTCGTCGTCGGCGCGCGTCAATACCGCGGCTCCGACCATCCACACCGATGCCGCGCGAACCACGCCGATCGTCACCTACGTCCTGATTGCGATCAACCTCGTCGTGTTCGGCGCCGTGGTGATGCAGGCCGGCGGCTTCACCGGCCTCGGACGCTCGACGATCATGCAGCAGGGCGCGTTGATCAGCGGCGGCGGTTTCGAGAACGACTACTGGCGCCTGTTCACGTCAGGCTTTCTGCACTGGTCGGTGACCCACCTGGCCCTCAACATGATCTCGCTGTACGTGATCGGCGCCGATCTGGAACGGCTCTTCGGCAAAGCTCGCTACCTGGCGGTGTACCTGATCGGGCTGCTCGGCGGCAGTGCCGCGGTGATGGCATTCGAATCCGATCAGGTGGTGACCGCGGGCGCCTCCGGGGCGATCTACGGACTGATGGGCGCACTCCTGGTGGTGGTCCTGCGTCTCAAACTGCCCGCCACCACGGTGATCGCGGTCATCGTGATCAACGTGGCGCTCTCGCTGAGCATCCCGAACATCTCACTGCTGGGCCACTTCGGCGGCCTCGTATTCGGCGCGGCGAGTGCCGCGGCCATCCTGTGGGTGCCCGTCAAGATTCTCGCCCCCGAGGCGCAGACGTATCAGAAGGTCACCCGCATCGGCTGGTACGGGCTGGCCGTGCTGGCGGTGGTAGCCCTCGCGATCGGGACGTCGTTCGCGGTGGAGGCGAGCGTCGGGTAGGTCGCGGGTGGTGCCGCTGCTGCGTGACGCGCGAGAGCTAGTCGGCGTCGGCCGGGCCGCGGTCGTCGTAGGGGAAGCCTGCTTTGCGCAGCTTCTCTACGACCACGGTGGGCTCCTCGCCCAAGTCCCAACGGCCGAAGACCAGCAGGCGGTCGTCCGGAAGGTCGATCACCACCTGCCGTGAGCTGCCGATGAGGCGCCGCGTGTGCAGCACCGAGATCCGCTCCACGTCGTCGAAGGCGACGTGCCGAGTGCCGCCGACCGTCTTGACGATCAGCGCGGGCCCGGTGGCCAGCGCCAGCCGGGGGCGGCGTGCCAGCGCGAAGGCGCCGACCACGATCACGATGACGGCGGCGATGCCCAGGAAGATCAGCGCGGGGGGATCGGTGTACGAGGCTGCCGCCGCAGCGGCGAGCGCGATACCGACGCCGACGAGGGCGATGGCTCCGGGAAGCGGAGTCGCCCACTGTTCATGCACAGGCTGTTGATCGTTATCCACAGGACTTATCCACACTGGGGATGAATAACATCGGTGTAAGTCGCATGCTGGGGGACGTCACCTGCGAGTTCTCGCTGTGGATGACGTCAGCGCCAGCCCATGGTCATCAACAGGCCGACCACCATGAAGCCGAAACCGATCAACATGTTCCAGGCTCCGAGGTTCGCCATCCAGTCCAGCGCGGAGTACTGGCCGACAGAGGCACCGAGGTAATAGACCATCAGCCACACCAGGCCGATCAACATGAGACCGAACATGACCGACTGGTAGAGCACGCCGGACGGGCCGGCCTTCACCTTCACCGGGGTACGACTCGCGGTGTTGATGGTGTAATCAGTCTTCTTCCGGACTTTTGACTTAGGCATGCCTCTACGGTATCTGAGTCGAGCCACGGTTAGGGAACCCGTTAATCTGGACGACGTGCGCATCCTCGTCATCGACAACTACGACAGCTTCGTCTACAACCTGGTCCAGTACCTCGGACAGCTCGGTGTCGATGCCGTCGTATGGCGCAACGACGACGAGCAGTTGGCCGATCTCACACGGGTGGTCGACGACTTCGACGGCATCCTGCTGAGCCCCGGTCCGGGCACTCCGGACCGTGCGGGCGCAACCGAACCCATCATTGCGGTGGCGGCCGAAGCCGGCACGCCGCTGCTGGGGGTCTGCCTCGGCCACCAGGCCATCGGCGAGGCGTTCGGCGCCACCGTCACGCGTGCCCCCGAACTGCTCCACGGCAAGACCTCGCTGGTGGAGCACGACGGCACCGGCGTACTGGCCGGACTCCCGCAGCCCTTCGTCGCCACCCGCTATCACTCGTTGACGGTGGCCCCGGAGACCATCCCCGAGGACCTGGTGGTGACCGGACGTACCGAGAACGGGATCGTCATGGCGATGCGTCACCGCGAACTGCCGATCCACGGTGTGCAGTTCCATCCCGAAAGCGTCCTGACACAGGGTGGGCACCGAATGCTCGCCAACTGGCTGCGGGTCTGCGGAATGGACGTCTCCGAGGCCGTGGTGGCCGAACTGGAAGCCCAGGCCGCCGAGGCGCTGGCGGGCTCCACGCGCGAATGAGCGTTCTCGTCCCCTGATCGAGCACTGAGCCCGCCTCCCCGACGAATTCGGGCGAGGCGGGCTCCGTGCTGCTGCCGGGGTCTGTCAGCCGGGAAGCAGGCTCGCTCGGCCGACGACGACCGAGATCGCCGAATCCTTACGAAGCTTGCTGCCCGCCGAAGGGGTCTGGGACAGAACCTTGCCGTCGTCCTTGCTGTTCAAGCCAACGCCGCGGGGAGTGGAGTTCAGCGTGTTGGTCTCCCAACCGGCAGCCTCGAGCGTCGCCTGCGCTTCCTCGAGGGTCTTGCCGCGCAGGTTGGGGACCTCGAACATGTTGCCGCGCGAGATCTGCACCTGAATGATGCTGCCGATCTCGACCGACGTCCCGGGCTCGGGTGAGGTGCTGACGACCTGACCTTCGGGAAGGTCGGAATCGACCGCGATGGTCGTCATCTCCAGCTTCAGTTGATCGAGCGTCTTGCGGGCGTCGTCGGACTTGCGGCCGCGCAGGTCCGGAAGGGTGACTTCCTTGGGGCCGGTACCGATATAGAGGATCACCGGCGCGTTGACCGGAGCGGAGAGGCCGGTGCGCGGATTGCTGCGCACCACCTTTCCCTTGAGACCCATGGTCGACTCGGTCTCCTGCGTCTTGATCTCGGAGAACCCGAGCACCTCGAGGGCCTTCTGGGCGTCCTTCGGCGACTTGCCGCGGAGATCGGGGATCGACTCTCGCTGGGGGCCCGATGAGATGTAGAGCGTCACCTCCGAGCCCTTGGCCGTCGGGACGTCGTTGCCCGGCGCGGTCCGCGTGGCCAAGCCCTTGGCGATCTCAGCGCTGGATTCGTCGGTCTGTTTCACCGCGAAGCCCGCCTGCTCGAGGTTGGCCTTGGCGGCGTCGGCCGCGAGGCCCGCGACCTTCGGAACCGCGATCAGCGGCGCCGACGAACTCCACGGCGACCACGAGAACAGTCCGATCAACAGGATCAGGATGCCGAGAAGAGCGATGCCCACGCGGACGCCGCGTCGGCGGAACAGCCCGCCGCCGCTCTCGACCTCGGTCTCGCCGTCCTCGGACCGCGCACGGCGACGGCTCGGCAGCGATTCGTTGCGCACCGCGAGCTGGGGGGCGTCGATGTACGCGGTCTGCTCTTCGTCGGTCAACAGCATCGGCGCCGACGGCTTGCCGCCGGCCAGCACCTTGATCAGGTCGGCGCGGAAGTCGGCGGCGGTCTGGTACCGGTTCGCCGGGTTCTTGCTCATCGCCTGCATGATCACCGAGTCGAGCTCGGGAGTGATTTCGGGGCGGATCGACGACGGGCGTCGCGGATCCTCGTGCACGTGCTGGTGGGCGACGGCGATCGGTGAGTCGCCGGTGAACGGAGGCTCGCCGGTCACCAGCTCGAAGAGCACGCAGCCCATCGAGTAGATGTCGCTGCGCGGATCCACCTTGATGCCGCGGGCCTGCTCCGGCGAGAGGTACTGGGCGGTGCCCATCACCGCGGACGTCTGGGTCATGGTGGCCGACGTGTCGTCCATCGCTCGAGCGATGCCGAAGTCCATCACCTTGACCGCACCCGCGCGGTCGATCATCACGTTGGCGGGCTTCATGTCGCGGTGGACGATCGCGTTGCGGTGCGAGAAGTCCATCGCCGCGGCGACGTCGGCCATCCACGTCATCGCCTGCTTCTGCGCGATGTGCCCGGAGGCGCGCAGGATGTCGCGGAGGGTGTCGCCTTCCACGTACTCCATGACGATGAACGGCAGCGGACCCTCATCGGTCTCCGCCTCACCGGTGTCGAAGACCTGAACGATCGTCGGGTGGTTCAGTTTGGCCGCGTTCTGGGCCTCACGGCGGAACCGCAGGTAGAACATCGGATCGCGAGCCAGGTCGGGGCGCAAGATCTTGATCGCGACATCGCGGTGCAGCAGCAGGTCGCGGGCGAACTGCACCTCCGACATTCCGCCGAAGCCGAGTGTCTCACCGAGTTCGTATCGTTCCGACAGATAGTGCGGATCGTTCATGGGTCGATCATCCCCCGCCACCGGGCAGACCCGGAATCGTGAAGGTCGGGAACAGCGGTGGGCGGGTGGTCGTCGTCTCCTCGGGAGTCGTCTCCTCCGGTGTGTTCTCGACCGGCGGCCGCGTTCGGGTCGTCGTGGTCGTCTCCTCGGAAGAGGTGGTGGTCTCCTCCTCCGAGGTGGTCTGGGTGGGCCGATCGCGGGTCGTCGGCTCCTGCGTCTCGACCACGGTGGTCGTGGTTCGGGACGGGGTGGCGGGCTTGGTGCTGGGACTCGAGGTCATCCACACCGCCACCAGCACGATCGCTGCCAGCATCAGGAGCGCGGCGACGGCCGTCAGCACCTTGTGGGTGGTGCTCCAGCTGCCGTCGTCGTGGTGGACGGGTGCGGGTGCCGTGTGCGCGCCGGTGCGCGCCGGCTGCGGAGGGGTCGGCGGGACCGGAGAGGTCATCGCCCGGGTGCCCGCTGCGGCGGCCGCGGCGGCACCGCCCGCGGTACGGGGAACCGGAGGTCGGTGGCCTGCGCGGACCTGTGCGACGGCGTCGGCGAACTCGCCGCCCGTCGCGTACCTCTGGGCGGGGTCCTTGGAGAGCGTGATCTCGATGAGCTCGCGCACCGGTGCCGGTACGTTCTGCGGCAGCGGTGGCGGCGGCTCCTGGATGTGCTTCATCGCGACGGTGATGGCGCCGTCGCCGAGGAAGGGACGGCGACCGGTCAGCGCCTCGTAGCCGACGACGCCGAGCGAGTACACGTCGGACGCGGCCGTGGCCTCGCCGCCGGTGGCCTGTTCGGGCGAGATGTACTGGGCGGTGCCCATCACCATGCCGGTCTGCGTCACCGGCGCGGCGTCGACGGCCTTGGCGATGCCGAAGTCGGTGATCTTCACCTGGCCGGTCGGCGTGATGAGGATGTTGCCGGGCTTCACGTCGCGATGCACCAGACCCGCGGTGTGGGCGGCCTGCAGCGCGCGACCGGTCTGCTCGAGCATGTCGAGGGTGTGCGGCAACGACAGCTGGCCCATCCGGGAGATGACCGAGTTCAGCGGCTCGCCGTCGACCAACTCCATGACCAGGTAGGCCAGCGGATCGCCACCGTTGCGGTCCGGGGTCTCGCCGTAGTCGAAGACGTTGGCGATGCCGGGGTCGTTGAGGCGTGCGGTGGTCTGCGCTTCCGTGCGGAAGCGGCGCAGGAACTCCGAGTCGTTGGAGTACTCGGCCTTGAGGACCTTGACGGCCACCCGTCGGCCGAGCCGGGTGTCGAGCGCCTCCCAGACCTGTCCCATGCCACCTGTGGCGATCAACCGGACCAGTCGGTACCGGTCGGCGATGATGGTGCCGTTCTGCAGGCTCATCGAGCACCTCCCGCGTATGCGTTGATGACAGCGCGTCCGATCGGGGCGGCTGCGAGGCCGCCGTACGAACTCTGTCCCCTATTTCCGTTTTCTAGAATGACTGCAACCGCGATTCGTGCGTTGGAGTTGGGCGAGAATGCGATGTACCACGCGTACGGCGTCTCGCCGCCGCGTGATCCGGCGGAATGTTCCGCGGTACCGGTCTTGGAGGCGATGCCCGACTGGGCGTTGGCCGTGTTCTGCTCCGACCGGACCATCATCTCGGTGATCTGATCGGCCTGCTCTGCACTCAGTGGCCGGTTGAACGCCGACGGCGACGTGGTCGCGATGGTGCGAAGATCCGCAGTCTGCAGCTTCTCGACCAGGTACGGCCGCATCCGGACACCGCCGTTGGCCACGGTCGCGGCGATCTCCGCGTTCTCCAGGACGGTGACCCGCACGTCGCGCTGGCCGATCGCCGACTGGCCGAGTGCGGCGAGGTCGTCGCCGATGTCGCCGACGGTCGACTTCGCGACGTCCATCGGGATGCCCGGTGCGTTCTCGCCGACGCCGAAGAGCATCGACGTCGCGGTGAACTGCTCGGACGGATTACCCGGCATCTTCTCGGTCATCAACTGCGCGAACGCGGTGTTGCACGAGTACTCGAAGGCCTGGGTCAGCGACACGGTCCCGCCGACCGATCCGGGGCACGTGCTTCCACTGTCGTTCGACAGCGTCGCCGAGCTCTCCGGGAGCGTGATGGTCGGCGCCGCGGTCAGCCGCGTCTGCGGACCGAGGCCGGCCTGCAGTGCGGTGGCAGTGGTGACCACCTTGTAGGTGGATCCCGGCGGATACAGCGAGTCGATGGCGCGGTTGGTCATCGGCTCGTCGCCGTCTGGCGTGTTGAAGCTCTCCCATGCCTTCTCGGCGTCGGCGAAATCCTGCGACGCGAGCTCGTTGGGGTCGTAGCTGGGTGTCGACGCCATGGCGAGGATCTTGCCGGTGCTCGGCTCCATGGCGACGACGGCGCCGCGGCACGGGCCGTCGCAGCCCGCGTTGCGGAGCTCGTTGTACGCGACGCGCTGCAGCGCGGGATTCACGGTGGTGACGACGTTGCCGCCGCGCGGGTCGCGCCCGGAGAACATGTCCATGAAGCGCTGGGTGAACAAGCGGTCGTCGTTGCCGTTGAGGACGTTGTCCTCGGCGTACTCGATGCCGCGGTCGGCGCGGTAGACGAACGAGAAGTAGCCGGTCACCGGGGCGAAGGCCATCGGGCTGGTCGGGTACTTGCGCAGGTACTTGAACTTGTTGTCGGTGGGCACCGACTCCGCGAGCACCGTGCCGTCGGCGGCGACGATCACGCCGCGCTGGCGGGCGTACTCGTCGAGCAGGACCCGCGAGTTGCGGGTGTCCGAGCGGAGCTCATCGGCCTTGAAGACCTGAACGTAGGTGGCGTTCGCCAGCAGCACGACCACCATGACCATGACGGCGATCGCGACGTTGCGAATGGGACGATTCACGATTTACGCACCACCTGGGTGGCCATCGCGTCGACCGGCGGCGCGGTCCGCGCCTTGGGGACGTCGGGTGCGCGCGCGGCGTTCGAGATGCGGATCAGCAGCGCCAGCAGGATGTAGTTCGCCAACAGCGAGGATCCGCCGTACGCCAGGAACGGTGTCGTCAGACCGGTCAGCGGGATCAGCTTCGAGACGCCGCCGAAGACCACGAACACCTGGAAGATGATGGTGAAGCTCAGGCCGGCGGCGAGCAGCTTGCCGAAGCTGTCGCGCACGGCGATCGCGGCGCGCAGGCCGCGGATGGTGACGATGAGGTACAGCATCATGATCGCGGCGAGCCCCACCAGACCCAGTTCTTCGGCGAACGAGGTGAGGATGAAGTCGGTGTTGGCGAACGGGACGATGTTGGGGCGCCCGGAACCGAGCCCGGTGCCGAACATGCCGCCGGTCGCGAACCCGAACAGGCTCTGTGCGATCTGGTAGCCGTAGGTGTCGTACTGCGCGAACGGGTCCTGCCAGATGGCGACGCGGATGCGCAGATGACTGAAGAGCTGGTACGCGACGGTCGCGCCGAGTGCGAACAGGGTGACGCCCAGCATCAACCAACTGACCCGCGAGGTCGCGACGTACAGCATGGTCAGCACGGTCGCGAAGATCAGCAGCGGGGTGCCCAGGTCGTTGGCGCTGGCCAGGACGATGATCGCGATGGCCCACGCCGCCAGCAGCGGACCGAGGTCGCGCAGGCGCGGAAAGTCGATGCCCGCGAACTGCTTGCCCGCGGTGGTGAACAGGTCGCGTCGCGACACCAGGAAGGCGGCGGTGAAGATGATGATCAGGATCTTCGAGAACTCGCCCGGCTGGATGCTGAATCCGGGGATCTTGATCCAGTTGCGCGAGCCGTTGACCTCGGCCATCGACGCGGGCAGGATCATCGGGATCGCGAGGAAGATGATGCCGCCGATGCCCAGCGTGTACGCGTAGCGCGAGAGCGTGCGGTGGTCGCGGATGAAGGCCAGGGTCAGGGTGAACACGATGATGCCCAGCACCAACCAGACCAACTGCTGGTCGGCGTTGTGCGTCATCTGATCGGCCTTGACGACCTCGTCCTGGCGCGCCGAACCGAGGTCCAGGCGCTGGATCATCACCAGACCCAGCCCGTTCAACAGGGCGACGCACGGCAGCAACAGCGGATCGGCGAACGGCGCGAGCCAGCGGATCGCCATGTGCGCCGCGCCGAACAACACGATGAAGGCCAGGCTGTATTTCACCAGGTCCAGGCCGAACGTGACGCCTTGCGCTGCCTGCACGGTGAGCAGGGCAGCGATCACCACGACCACCGCGAAGGTCAGCAGCACCATCTCGGTGGTGCGTCCTGCGCTCTTCGGCGGTGGACTCGGCGGGGCGTGCACGGAGGGGGCGGACGTCATGCGGCGCCTCGACAGGTGGGCTGTCCCTGCGCATCCGTGGTGGGGGCGGGCGACGGCACGGCGGTCGTGGGCTCGTTCGACTTGGGCTCACCGGGTTTGGGCGCCTCGGTGGGCTTGGGCTCGCCCGGCTTGGTCGATTCGGTGCGGCGGTCGTTCGGCTTCGGTTCGGGGACCGGCGCGGGTTCCGGGCACTTCGGGAGGAACGCCAATGTGCGGACGCGTTCGTGCGCGGTTTCGAGCGAGTCGTTCTTGATGCTCTGCGAGGTGACCGCGTTGCGGCCGATGCCGGTGAGGTCCGCGACGCGCATCGGGTTGCACGGCTCCGACGAGTCGACTGCTTGGAAGCTCACCTGCGGGGTCTCGGCGTTCGGGTCGTCGACGCAGGCGCGTTCCTTGGGTGACTGCACCGTGAAGAACAGCAGCGAGTCGGGGGTGCCGGAGAAGATCTCGACGTTCCCGTCCACCGCGGTGACGAAGGTGCTCGCCATCGCCTTCGACCGCACCACGAAGAACGTGGTCACCAGCAGGCCGATGATCGCAAGGACGGCGATGATGGCCAGCGGCCAGCGCCAGCTCGTCTTCTTCTCGGGTGTCGGCTCAGCGGTGATGGTCGGGCGCGCGGGTTTGGGGGCAGGTGCGCGCAGGGCGGCTGCCCGACCGGCTGCCGTCGCCGGATTCGGAACGTAGCCCGCGGAGTCGTCGTCGCCCGCGGCACCGCCGACGATCGGCGTGGAATCGCCGAACTCGGTGTCGACGACGTCCGCCACCACCACGGTCACGTTGTCGGGGCCGCCGCTGCGGAGCGCGAGCTCGATGAGGCGATCCGCGCACACCTTGTGGTCGCTGAGGGAGCCGAGCGTGTCGGACAGGGTCTCGTCGCTGACGACGTCGGAGAGGCCGTCGCTGCACAGCAGGTAGCGGTCGCCGGCGCGAGCCTCGCGCATGATCAGCGTCGGCTCCACCTCCTGACCGGTGAGCGCGCGCATGATCAGCGAACGCTGCGGATGCGTGTGCGCCTGCTCGGCAGTGATCCGACCCTCGTCCACCAGACTCTGGACAAAGGTGTCGTCACGGGTGATCTGGGTCAGCTGACCGTCGCGGTACAGGTAGCCGCGGGAGTCGCCGACATGGCACAGGCCGATCCGACTGCCTGCGAAGAGGATCGCGGTGAGAGTGGTGCCCATGCCGTCGAGTTCCGGCTGCTTGGCCACCTGCTCGGCGATCGCGTTGTTGCCGTCGGCGGTCGCGCGCTCCAGTGCGGACAGCAGATCGCCGCCGGGCTCGTCGTTGTCGAGCGGGCGCAGGGCCTCGATCACCAGCTGGCTGGCGACCTCGCCCGCCGCGTGGCCGCCCATGCCGTCGGCCAGAGCCAACAGCCGGGCGCCGGCATACACGGAGTCTTCGTTGTTGGAGCGGACCAATCCGCGGTCGCTTCGCGCGATGTAGCGCAGCACAAGGGTCACGGGCGTAGCTCAATCACGGTCTTGCCGACTCGAATCGGGGTGTTGATCGGGGCGCGGACGGCGGTCGTCACCTTGGTTCGGTCCAGGTAGGTGCCGTTGGTGGAACCGAGGTCTTCGACGTACCAGTCGTCGCCGCGTGGCGACAGTCGGGCATGGCGTTCGGAGGCGTAGTCGTCGGTGAGGACGAGGGTCGAATCGTCCGCTCGGCCGATCAGCACCGCCTGGGTGCCGAGGGTGATCCGCGTATTGGCGAGCGCACCCGCCGTCACCACCAAATAGCGCGCGGTGCCGCGCGAACGGTTGGCGCCACGCTCGCGGCGGGCGGTGCGACCCGAGGTCGACGCCACGCGGGTGCCACTGGCCGCGGCCAGGTCAGAGCGCATGGCGCGGATGATGGCGTACACGAATAACCAAAGCAGGATGAGAAATCCGAATCGGATCACCTGCAGCAGGATGCCCTGCATCTACTCCCATCACCTCCCTCACAGACGGTATCCGGTTCGACTCAGCCCCCGGATGCATTCAGCGGTCGAGTGACGTGAAATCACTCGACCGCATCTTATGCGGAATCTTCTACTGGAATCGCACCGTGATGTCGGAGTGACCCAATCGAATCCGATCGCCGTCGGCCAGTTCCCAGCTGCTGACCTGGAGGTCGTTGACGGTGGTGCCGTTGGTCGAGTTCAGGTCGGTCAGCATCGCGGTCTGGCCGTCCCAGCGGATCTCGACGTGACGACGGGAGACGCCGGTGTCGGGCAGGCGGAATTGGGCGTCCTGGCCGCGGCCGAGGACGTTGGAGCCCTGACGCAGTGAGAAGGTGCGGTTGCTGCCGTCCTCCAGAACCAGGGTGATGGCCGACGGTGCGTAACCCGCGGGCTGGCCGTAGGCCGGTGCGGCGCCGTAACCCTGCTGTTCGTAGCCGCTCTGCTGCTGGTCGTACTGGGGCTGTCCGTAGCCCTGGTCGGCGGGCTGGGCGTACTGCTGGTCGTAGCCGCCGGGCTGGGCGTACTGCTGGTCGTACTGGGGCTGTCCGTAACCCTGGTCGGCCGGCTGAGCGTAGGCCTGCTCGGGCTGACCGTAGGCGGCGGGCTGGGCGTAACCCTGCTGGTCGTAGCCGCCCTGCTGCTGGTCGTACTGGGGCTGCCCGTAGCCCTGGTCCGCCGGCTGAGCGTACTGCGGCGCCTGCTGCTGGCCGTAGCCGCCCTGGTCGTAACCCTGCTGACCGTAGTCGTACTGCTGCTGCCCGTAGCCCTGGTCGGCCGGCTGACTGTATTGCTGGTCGTACTGCGGCGCCTGCTGCTGCCCGTAGCCCTGCTGGTCGTACTGCGGCTGACCGTACTGATCCTGCGCCGGCGGCTGCTGACCGTACTGATCCTGCGCCGGCTGACCCTGCTGCGGGTAGCCGCCCTGCTGGTTGTAGTCGTACGGCGGGTAGTTCGGGTCGCCCTGCGGGGCGTAGCCGTAGTTTTGGCCGCCCTGGTCGTTTCCGGGGGGATTGGTCATGGCTTGGGCTCCTCGGTCGTGACTTTCGGGTCGGTATGTCGGCGGGGCCGCCGGTGCTCCGGTCGGTGCCACTGGTCGCGGTGCGACGTCTGGGTCGACGACACCGCGAGTGCGGAACTGTCCGGTGTGCAATGACGGTTCTGGTTCGAACTCTACGACGACAGACCCATAAGTCTGCCATCCATTGTCGCGTATGAAGTCCTCCAAGTGGCGGGAGGCGATCTTACGATTCAGTTCGTACTCGGTCGAGACTTCGCTCAGATCCGAGTCGCTCAACGTCACGATGTAGCTGTTGGCCACCAACGTTGCGCCGTCGCCGAGGTCTTCGGCCGAGGTCTCGGCCTCGCGCTGGAGCGAGTGCTCGATCTCCTGCGGCGCGACCTTGCCTCCGAAGACGCGGGCGAACCCGCCGTCGACGGCGGACTCGAGCTTGCGCTCGATCCGGTCAAATAAACCCACGGGATCCCGGGCCCTTCTTTGTCTCTGGCGTGTCGGCGTGCATACCTTGCCCTGTCATGTTACCGGCCGGAAAGGCCGAGTGTGGGCCGACAGGCGACTCCTGTACCGCGTGTCACAACAGCAACATTGGTCGCCGAGGTGGGATGCACAGGTAACTGTGCAGTTCAGCGAGTGTGGCGGCTATCGATTTTTCGTTTGGCCCCCCATGCGTGCTATCTTTTTCAAGTCCACACGGACGCCGGTCATGTGAATGACCAAGCCACGGGCGAGTGGCGGAATGGCAGACGCGCTGGCTTCAGGTGCCAGTGTCCTTAGGGACGTGGGGGTTCAAGTCCCCCTTCGCCCACAGTTGTGATGAGTCGCAACATCGTTTACACACGATGTCGCGACTCATTGCTTTTCCGGGGGTTCGCGGGTGCCGGGTTTGAGGGTTAAAGGCCAAAATGTGTGTACGGCCGGGCGTGGCGTGGGGGTGGTTTATCGGTTTCGGCCGCCCCAGCCGTGTTGGATGCCGTTGCCGTCTTCCCAGCTGAAGTGCCCCAGCTTTAGTTCCTATGTGGTTGCGAGGGCCGGGATGGCTGGCTCGCGGGTTCGTGGGGTGCTGTTCAGGGTGTCCTCGTACTCGTCGGGTGGCTGGTAGCCGAGCGACTCGTGCAGCCGCTGGTGGTTGTACCACCACACGTATTCCAGGGTCGCTAGCTCGAGCTGCTCGACCGTGCGCCAGGGGCCGTGGCGTCGGATCAGTTCGGTCTTGTAGGCGGCGTTCACGCTCTCGGCGAGCGCGTTGTCGTAGCTGTCGCCGACCGTTCCGACCGATGGTGTGATTCCCAGCTCGGCCAGCCGGTCGGTGTAGGTGATTGATAGGTACTGGGCGAGTTCAACCGGTCGTTGCAACACTGGGTTGTTGGATCGAGCGTAGTTGCTCGGCAAACACCTCGGCGGGTGTGCGCCAGCCCAGGCTCTTGCGGGGCCGGTTGTTGAGCGCGAGAGCGACGGCTTCAAGGTCGTCGGCGGACCACCGGGACAGGTCCGTGCCCTTCGGGAAGTACTGACGTAGTAATCCGTTCGTGTTCTCGTTCGTCGGCCGTTGCCACGGCGAGTGGGGATCGGCAAAGAACACTTTGGTGCCGGTCTCAAGAGTGAACTCGGCATGCGCGGAGAGTTCCTTGCCACGGTCCCACGTGAGCGTCCTGCGGAGCTGTTCGGGAAGCTTCATCATCGACGTTCTGAGTGCGGCGTTCATCGCGACGGCGCCATAGCCAGCGAGCGCCGGGCCGTTCTTTACCGGCGGGTTCTGGCCGTAGCCTTCTAGCCGCGGCAGGTGCACCAGCAGGGTCGAGCGGCTCGCGCGTTCGACGATCGTGCCGATCGCGGACCGGCCGGTACCGATGATCAGATCGCCCTCCCAGTGCCCAGGAACCGCGCGGTCGGCGGCCTCTGCGGGGCGCTGGGAGAACACGACGTCGGCGGTGACATGCCCGTGTGGTCGGTTCTGTGCTCGAGCCCGTGGCCGACGGAGTGCGCGGCCGGTTCGCAGACAGGTCACGAGCTCGCGCGTGAGCGCGCCGCGGCCCTGGATGAACAGCGACTGGTAGATCGCTTCGTGGCTGATGCGCATCGACTCATCATCGGGGAAGTCGACCTTCAGGCGGTGCGAGATCTGCTCCGGGCTCCACGCGGTTGCCCATCGCCGGTCTTGTCGGTGCGGCTTGTTCAGGCCCTTCCATGCCGGCGGCTCGGGTCCGACGACGATGGTGCCGTCCGGCCTGCGAACGTTGCCGACCAGTCGTTCCTGGACGTACCCACGAAACCGGTCGTTGGTCACCAGCTTCGCGGTCTTCGGTCGCTTCGCCGCCTGCTGGGCTTTCCACTGCGCCACTAACGCCCGATACTCCTGCTTCCCACCGCGCGTGGCCGCGTTGCGGCGCAGCTCGCGCGAGATCGTTCCCGGGTCGCGGCCGATCCTGCGTGCGATCTCACGCACGCCGACCCGTTGAGCGCGCAATAGCGCGATCTCCTCACGCTCGGCGAAAGACAGGTAGCGGCCGGTAGGTTCGGCCAGTGAGATTGGTGGCATACCGCCAGCGTGACGGAACCAGCGAGCGCCAACCGGCACGGACACGCCCACCGTCAACGCCGCTTCGGCCGAGTTGATGCCCGTCGCGATCAGACGCCAGAACTGCCGTTGCACCGCTCGAGAGGGTTCGGGCCGCCCGGGTGAGCGCATCGGCGGGCGCAACGCACGATCTGCACGCCACTGCCGCCGACCCCCTTCAGGAACGTCGCTCGCTTTCGCATACCAGTCCTTTGTCGCCACCGTCGACCACCTCCACAGTCAATGTGTTGCGACGACCAGTTGAATCCGCCCTGCGACCCGTGGTCGGAATGATGAGTCAACCCCGATAGATCGGTATTGGCTTGCCACACAGCATGATCGAACGCCGGTAACGGAAGGTCCTCGGTCCGCATCGAGGATGCGACGTGCCAGCCGCGGATCTATCGGGTGCAGACGTCGGTCACGAACGCGACGTAGCCGAATCCCTGCCAGGTACGCACGTAGGTGATATCGACGACCCACAACTGATTCGGTTGTGTCGCAACGAAATTGCGTTTCACCATGTCGACCGGACGCTCGGCGGCCGGGTCAGGCTTGGTGGTGAACACCGTCCGGCCGCGCTGCACCCCGCGCACCCCGGCTCGGCGCATCAACCGACGGGTCTGCTCGCGGCCGATCTGATAGCCGCCGCGCTGTAGCGCGGCATGCATCTTCTTGACCCCGTACACCGAGAAGTTCTGCTCATACACCTCGGTGATGACCTCGACCATCTGCAGGTCACGAACCGAACGTGAGGATGGCACACGGGATTTCGCGGCTCGGTAGCCGCGTGCGCTGAGAAAGACCACTCCGGCCGCACGCAGGGTGCGGCAGATGAACTCGACCCCGAAACGGTCACGAATCCTGTCGATGAACGTGATCATTTCGTCGTGGTCCGGTCGAGTTCCGACGCGAAAAACGCACTCGCAGACTTGAGGAGCTCGTTGGTGCGCCGTAACTCGGCGACCTCCTTCTTCAACCTGCGGATCTCCGCGTGCTCGGTGCTGGTGGTGCCGTCGCGTTCACCGGCATCGATCTGGGCCTTGCGGCGCCAGCGCCGCAACGTCTCCTCGGCCACCTGCTGCTTGGCGGCGACCCGGCGGATCGCCTCGAGCTCCGAGAGCTCAGCGTCAGCCTCCAACGCTGTCTCCAACATGCGCACTGCTCGTTGCCGGAACTCCGGCGGATACTGACGTGGCATAACTCCATCCTCCTATGAAAGACGGAACTAAACCTGGGGTACTTCACCGGCCGAGGGATTGGTGGGGGCGCTCGGTGTTGTACCAGGTTCTGAATTCGTTGAGGTGGGCTTCGAGGAGTTTCTCGAAGTGATTTGGTCGTTGATGGCTGCCGGGGATCGTGGCAGCGGCGTACGCCGAAGGCACTGTCAACGATGTCGCGCTGCAGGTGTCAACGATGTGTCCGTCTCACACACCCCTTCGCCCACGCAGAGCGAAAGAACCGCGACATCTCCAAGGATGTCGCGGTTCTTTCGTTTGCTTCCCGGCTTGCAGCATCGTGCGGGACGGTCATGTACCTCAGAACCGTCCGCCGGCTCCGATCCGACCACCGGTCGACGAACCGCCGAACGAGCCGGGGCTGCGACCGCCCGTGCTGTAGCCGTTGCCGTTGCCGTTCGCACCGTCAGCGCTCGACGACTCCGGCAGGACGACGTCGATCAGCGTCCCGGTGAGCGCGGTGGCGACCAGCGGGTCCGACGTGGCGTCGGCCGGCTGGCCGGTACGCCAGACGGCGACGTCGGCGAGTGCCGCGACGAGGGCTGCGTCGGCGTGGCGTGCGGCCTGCTTGGCGTCTGCGGAGGCCTTCGCCGAGTCGGAGTCGGACAGGTCGGCGGCGCTGGCGTCGAGCCGGAGCGCCATCGTGAGCTCGGCCCGGGCGACGACTCCGACGGCGCCGCGGCGCGTGTCGATGAAGTCGGCGGCCACCTGCGTCTTCCCCTCGGCGGTATCGACGTCGTCGTCGACCTTCGCTTGCGTGAGGTCGACTATGTCGATGGCGTCGAGCAGCTTGTCGGCTGCGTCGAGGGCGGCCTCGGCCGAACGGATCGCGGCCCCGGCGGGTCCGCGTTGCCCGGTCGGCAACGCGGCGGCGTCGCGGCCCTGCCCGACGCTGTCGTCGGCGAACTGCACGTGGGTGCCGGCCAGGGCGAGGTTGTCGGCGATCGCGGGGAAATCGGTTGCCTCGCTGAGGCCGGCGAGCGTCGTCTCGGTACCCGCGATGCGCGCGGACGTCTCGGCGATGCGCTCGGCGAGCGCGTCGAGACGCTGGTCGGCGTTCACCAGGAGGTCGCGCTTGGTGTCGAAGGCGTCCACCTGGGTGTCGAGGCGCGCATCGGCGTCCGAGCACGCGGTGATGATCTCGATCAGCTTGGCGCGGTGCTCGTTGTCGGGGAGGGTGTCGCCCACGAGGCCGTGGCTGAGTTCGAACGACTCCGTCAGCGCCTGCTGGGCGGCGATCAGCGCCTTGGCGAACGGTGCGACCGCGCTCTCGTCGAGCTCGTCGAGGGCGAGGGTCAGTTCGTCGGTGCTGGTTCGGACCGCATTATCGGTGGCGACCAGGACCTCGTCGGCCCAAGAGGCGAGGACGTCGAGCGGTTCTTCGGCCAGCTGGTCGAGGGTGAGTGATTCGTCGACGCGCGTCAGGTCGACGTCATCGTCGGACTGACGACGACGGGTCAGTACGTACGCCACGCCGCCGACGGCCAGCAGCACGACCACCAGTGCGCCGACCACCCACAGGATTCGGGATTCGCCGTCGCCGGCGTTGTCGATGCCGCGAATGGTGTCGATCGCGGCCCGTGACCACTCCTTCTTCTGGAGCGCGGGTTTGAGTGAGTCGTTAGCGATCTTGTCGATCTCCTCCTGCGTGAGATCGTCGACGGCGGTCGGCGCGGAGAGTCGGTAGGCGCCGTCGTTGGTCGCGACCGCAAGAACCACGTCACGGTCGCCGAACTCGCTCAGGTTCTCGGTGGCATCGGTCCACTGGGCGGGGGTCATGCCGTCGAAATTGTCGACGTAGACCACCCACATCTGAATCTGTCGGCTGCTGTACAGATCGTCGATGGCTTCGGTGATCTCGGTGTGATCTTCCTGCGTGAACACTCCCGCGGCGTCGACCACCTGATCGGCCATCCGCAGTGGTGCCTGGGCGCGGGCTGTGCCGGAGGCCGCGAGGGTGGCGAGCATCGCGAGCGCGACGGTGACGATCCAGACGGTGACGATGGAGACAAGTCGGGTTGCCCCGGCAGGGCGTCGGGTGCTCGCAGAGATCATGGACTCAATCTAGCGTGCGAATCGGACGTTTCCGGGGCGCGGAACGCGCGATGGTCGATAACGAAACGGAACCGATCCTCGGGCCGCTCGGGTCGGGAATACCGAGTGGTGGGCGTCGTCGCAGGTCGTCGGTTCGGACGACACGAATGAGGCGATGCGCCACACTTGGCTGGCGAGTGCGAACCGGTGGAAGGGGAGTGACGTGAGCGATCGGTGGGACGCCATCGTGGTCGGTGCCGGACCCAACGGACTGACGGCGGCCGCCACGATGGCGCGCGCCGGCCGCTCGGTGCTGGTGCTGGAGGCCGGACCCGCGATCGGCGGCGGGACGCGGACCGACGAGGCCTTCGGCGCGGGGATCCGCCGCGACATCTGCTCCGCGGTGCATCCCACGGGGTATTCGTCGCCTGCGTTCGACGACCTCGGTGTTGCGGAGCGCATCGACTGGCTGGTGCCGGAGGTCTCCGTCGCGCACGCGTACTCGGCGGACGACGGGCTGGCCCTGTACCGGGATCCACATCGCCTGGCCGATGAGCTCGGCCGCGACGCCCGATCGTGGGAGCGGATGGTCGCCCTCGGCGCAGACCTGGCCGCCGATGTGCTGGAGCTGCCCGGCATGCCGAAGCATCCGCTGGCGCTGATGAGATTCGGTCCAACCGCGCTGGCGCCGATTGAAGCGTTCGTCCGCGTGGCCTTCCGCGACGAGCGCACCCGGACGGCGTTCGCCGCCATCGCCGCGCACGCGGGACGTCCGACCACCGCCCTCGGCTCCACCGCGCCCGGACTGCTGCTCGGAATGCTGACCGAGGCGGGATGGCCGGTGGCAGCCGGCGGGTCGCAGGCGATCGCCGACGCCCTGGCGGCGATCGTCGTCGAGGGCGGTGGATCCATCGAGACCTCCCACACGGTCCGCGACTTCGCCGAACTGCCGCCCGCCGATCAGGTCTTCTTCGACGTCTCGCCCCGGGCGCTGACCGGGATCCTGGGCGATCGACTGCCGAGTCGCTACCGGCGGGCACTGGAGCGATACGAGTACGGCGGCGGGGTCTGCAAGGTCGACTTCCTGCTTCGCGAACCCATCCCGTGGACCGGGCCGACGGCCGACGCACTCGGCGCGACCGCGACCTTTCACATCGCTGCCGATCGCGCGCAGATCCGCGAGACCGAAGCGGCGGTCGCACACGGACGACTGCCCGACCGGCCGTGGATCCTCGGCGGCGAGCCCACACGCATCGATCGCTCGCGTGCCCCGGATGGCGCGCACCTCGCGTGGGCGTACTGCCACGTGCCCGCAGGATCGGACGTCGACGTCTCCGGCCGGATCGTCGCCGAGATCGACCGCTGCGCGCCCGGG
This sequence comes from Gordonia sp. (in: high G+C Gram-positive bacteria), assembly GCF_012515855.1. Classification (GTDB taxonomy): domain Bacteria; phylum Actinomycetota; class Actinomycetes; order Mycobacteriales; family Mycobacteriaceae; genus Gordonia. The sequence goes on along the minus strand of NZ_JAAYXO010000206.1, from coordinate 28,840 downwards.
TTCCGCGACGTGATCGTCGACCGCATCGTCACCACGGCAGCCGGGTTCGAGGCGCACAACCCCAACTACATCGGAGGCGACATCAACTGTGGGGCAGCAACTCTCAGACAGCTGCTGGCGCGGCCCGTGCCGTCGCTCCGGCCGCATGCGACGCCGCTGCCGGGCGTCTATCTGTGCTCGTCGGCGACGGCGCCCGGCGGTGGGGTTCACGGGATGTGCGGCTACCGCGCGGCGCGGGCGGCACTGAACGAGGGCGTCGTGTCTCGGTGAAGTCCAGCGGGCCACACCGCAAACGGACCTAATCGGAGAAAGCCGAATTATGGTGTCGGCATGAGCACCAATGCGCCGACCACGCCGGCACCGGGGAGCGACGACCAAGCCCCCGTCCAGATGGACAAGAAAGTCGTCTACCTGATCTTCGGTTCGCTGGTCGCGGCGATGTTCCTGTCGTCCCTCGATCAATCCGTGGTCGGAACCGCCCTCCCGACCATCGTCGGTGACCTGAACGCGGTCTCGCACGAAGGCTGGATCGTCACCTCGTACCTGGTCGCGATCGCCATCGTGATGCCGGTGTATGGCAAGGTGGGCGACCTCTTCGGTCGCCGCTGGCCGTTCCTGATCGCGATCGCCATCTTTCTCTGCGGCTCGCTGGGATCAGCCCTCTCGACGTCGTTCGCCGAGCTGGTGATCTTCCGCAGCTTGCAGGGTCTGGGTGCCGGCGGCCTGATGATCCTGTCGCAAGCGATCATCGCCGACATCACCTCGGCGCGTGATCGTGGCAAGTACATGGGGCCGATGGGTGCGATCTTCGGCGTGGCGGCGGTGCTCGGACCGCTGCTGGGCGGCTGGTTCGCCCAGGGGCCGGGCTGGCGCTGGTGCTTCTGGCTCAATGTTCCGGTCGCGCTGACCGCTCTGATCATCTCGTTCTTCGCGCTCAAGCTCCCGATGAAGCACGTCAAGAAGAAGTTCGACTTCCTCGGAACCCTGTTCCTCGCGCTGGCGACCACCGGCATCGTGCTGGTCACCTCGTGGACCTCGATCGTCTCGGGCGGCAAGTACGACTGGTCGAACCCGTGGCTGCTCGGCCTGCTCATCGGTTCCATCGTCAGCTTGATTCTCTTCATCGTCGTTGAGCTGAAGGTCGAGGAGCCACTGATCCCGCTGCGCCTGTTCAAGGACTCGGTGTTCTCGGTGTCCGTCGCCGTCGCGTTCGTCGTCGGCATGACGATGTTCGCGGCACTGGCCTACCTGCCGACGTTCCTGCAGATGGCGCGCGATGTGGACCCGACCGACTCCGGCCTGCTGATGCTGCCGATGACCATCGGCCTGATGATCACCGCCGTCGGCTCGGGTCTGATGATCACCAAGACCGGTAAGTACCGGATCTACCCGATCCTCGGCATGGCAGTCACCGCTGTGGGCATCGGCTGGATGACACAGATCACCGCGAACATGTCGATGATCCTGTTCGGCGCCATGATCTTCGTCCTCGGCTTCGGCATGGGTCTGGTGATCCAGACGATCGTCATCGCGGTCCAGAACGCCGTCTCGCCGTCCGAAGTCGGTACGGCGACCTCGACCAACAACTTCCTGCGCGAGATCGGCGCGGCGGTCGGAACTTCGGTGTTCGGCACGGTGTTCACCAGCAAGCTCACCGAGAAGCTGACCGACATCAAGTCCGACTTCCCGTCGGCGGGCGCCAGCGTCGACGACGCGGCCGGCCTGACGCCCGACAAGGTCGGCGCCCTAAAGGACGTCGACCCCGAGGCGTACAACGCGATCGTCGACGCGTATGCCAGTGCCATGGCGCCGTCGTTCTGGTATCTGCTGCCGGTCGCGATCATCGGTTTCGTCCTGTCGTTGTTCCTGCGCGACCGGACGCTCTCGACCACGTCCGGTTTCGAGGCGCAGAGCCAGGCGGAGCAGACCGCTGCGGCCAAGGCCGCGGTGTCCGCAGTAGACGGCGTCGACGATCCGATGAGTGAGCTCGACGACGACCGAGACGATGAAGTCGGAGCGGGTACCCCGGTCTAACGCCTGCTGACCGTCACCGCACGACGGGACCGGTGGTCGTCGCGACAGTCGCGACCGCGGTGGCCACTGCGACCGTCGCTCGTCGCGCTATCCCTGGAGTGCGTCGCGCCATTTCACCAGTTCCTCAACGCCGGTCAGGTCGTAGTCGGGGCCGCCTGCGGCGACGGTCAGCAGGGTGACGCCCTCGGCCGTGATGTCGTCGGCGAAGCGGAGCATGGAGTCCACGTCGCCGGAGAAGCGAACCTCCGCGGAGCGCTCGATCTCCGACGGGTCGCGGCCCACATCGGCGCAGTGCTGTGCCAGGACCGCCGACTTGTGGCGATAGCTCTCCACGTTCACGAAGGCGTGCCAGATGTCGCCGTACCGGGCGATGTGGCGGAGCGTCTTCTTCTCGCCGCTGCCGCCGATGAGAATCGGGATGTCGCGCACCGGTTGGGGATTCAGCTTCGACAGCCGGTCGGTGATGCGGGGGAGCGACGCCCCGAGGTCGTCGAGTCTGCTGCCCTTGGTGCCGAACTCGTAGCCGTACTCGGTGTAGTCGCGCTCGAACCAACCGCTGCCGATGCCGAGGATCAAGCGACCGTCACTGAGGTGATCGACGGTGCGCGCCATATCGGCGAGCAGTTCCGGATTGCGATAGCTGTTGCAGGTCACCAGGGCGCCGAGTTCCACGCGGGAGGTCTGCTCGGCCCAGGCGCCGAGCATGGTCCAGCATTCGAAGTGAGCGCCGTCGGGCTCGCCGTAGAGCGGGAAGAAGTGGTCCCAGTTGAAGACGATGTCGACGCCGGCGTCTTCGGCGCGGACCACGGCGTCGCGGATGAGTCGATACTCGGGAGCGTGCTGTGGCTGGAGCTGGACACCGATGCGGATGCGAGAACTCATGGCGTCCAGTGTGCCGCGCGACACGGGTCCGCGCCCGCTTCTTGCTCGAGACGCAAAGCGCAAGGACAGCCGGGCGTCCGATATGACAGCCTCGATGTGTGAGCGAACATCAGCACAGCCATGACGATCATCAGGCCCCCGCGCATCCCGTCACCGCGAGTGAGTGGGACGAGCTCTACAGCACTGCCGATCGGCTCTGGACCAGCAACGTCAACCCGGCCGTGATCGCTGAGATCACCGGTCTGACACCGGGATCGGCCTTCGACCTCGGATCCGGCGAGGGAGCCGACGTCCGCTGGCTGGCCGACCAGGGCTGGACCGTGACCGGCGCCGACATCTCGCAGGTCGCGCTCGACCGCGCGAAGGCGATTGATTCACGTGAAACAATCACGTGGAAGGCCTTCGACGTCACCGCCGACAGCTTCGACAGCAAGTACGACCTGGTCACCGCCAGCTACTTCCACATCGCGAGCGACGACGAAGCGACGCTGCACAAGATCGCCGGAGCCGTTGCGCCCGGGGGCACGCTCCTGGTGGTGATGCACGACCCCGAGGGCATGCGCGCACACGGCCGCAGTCCCGAGGGATTCCTCTGGCCCGACGACATGGTCCGGATTCTCGGCGACGGTTGGACGGTCGTCACCAACGACAACCGCGAGCGCGGAATCCCCGCAGGCGGTGGACATCACGTGAACGACGTGGTGTTGCGGATGGTGCGGAAGGCGTAGCGCTCCCCAGTTCTCGAAGTCAGATCCAGCTCTCGAAGTCAGATCCAACCCAACTCGCGGGCCTTGACCGCCGCCTCGTACCGATTCCCGACGCCGAGCTTCGACATCGCCGCCGACAGGTAGTTCCGGGTGGTGCCGGGGGACAGGTGCGCCCGCGCGGCGATCTCGTCGACGGACGCGCCGTCGAGGGCGAACTCCAGGACGTCCGCTTCGCGGGCGGTGAGCGCGGAGTCGCCAGTGCTGATGGCCTCGGCGGCCAGTTCGGGATCCACGTAGCGGCCGCCGCCGTGCACGGTGCGGATGACTGTCGCCAAGGTGGTCGACGACGCGGTCTTCGGCAGGAACCCGCGCACCCCGCTCGCGAGTGCGCGTTTGAGGTAGCCGGGGCGGCCGTGGCTGGTGACCAACAGGATGCCGGCGCCGGGCGAGAGTTCGAGGATCTTGACCGCGGTCTCGACGCCGTCGATGCCGGGCATCTGCAGGTCGAGGACGGCGACGGCGACGGGTGCGCCGGCGTCGACCCGCTGCTTCCAGAGGGCGAGGAGTTCTTCGCCGGTACCGACGTCGGCGACCACGTCGAGGTCGTCCTCCAGCGAGAGCATGGTGGCGAGCGCCGAGCGGATCAGGGTCTCGTCGTCGGCCATCAGGATCGGAATCATGCATTCTCCCAGCGGACTCGAAGGGTGAAGACGCCGCTGTCCGAGCCGGCATCGAGGGAGCCGCCGACGGCGCGCAGGCGTTCGGCCAGACCGTCGAGCCCGGAGCGGTCGCCGGTGGAGTCGGGCGCACCGTTGTTGCTCAGGGTGAGCCCGGAGCTGCCGAGTGCCAGGGTGGCCGCGGTGGCCGACGAGTGTCGCACGATGTTGGTGGTTCCTTCGCGAACCACCCATGCGGCCGCCTCATGAAAGTGGGCGGGCACTGAGTCGGGACTGCCCTCCACTGTCAGTCGGCATCCCGCGGCCTCGAGCAACGACCGTGCCCCGGCCACCTCGCCGGGCAGGTCGATGCCGCGGTAGCCGCGCACCAGCGTCCGCATCTCCTCCATCGACTCGACGGCCAGGCTCTTGACCTCATCCATCTCGGCCGCGGCGCGGTCGCCATTGCCCGGGGTGCGGGCCAGGCGTGAGGCGAGTTCGCTCTTGACCGCGATCGCCGAGAACGAGCGACCGACCACGTCGTGCAGATCGCGAGAGAATCGGAGGCGTTCTTCGGCGACCCGCAACTGGGCCTCGGCGCGCCGGGCGGTGTCGAGGTCGTCGACGATCCGCAGGGTCCAGAGCGAGGCGCGCGTGGTCACAATCATGAAAGCGCCGATCGCAGTCAGTATCGCAATGCCGAGCAGCGGGTCACGTTCGTAGCCGTAGCCGAAGATGGTGGCGGTCGAGACGGCGACCAGGGCGATCCAGTGGTAGCGCAAGAACGGAAGCATTGCGAGGGCGGCCGTGACCACCGTGATCGTCCCGACGGCACCGACCATCCGGTGGTCGCCCGCACGGATGAGGATCAGACCGACCACCCACGCGACGACCACCGCTGCGACGCAGGCGAATTCGATTCGTCGACCGTTCGGGTGTTGCTCGACGCCGGTCAGTTCCGGGCGCACCTGCAGGAAGACGACGCCTGCGATCAGCGCCAGGAAGCTGAACACACCGGCCGCGACATCACCGGACTGCACGACGCCGACGACGCCCAGTGCAAGCAGCACCACCTGCAAGGTGACGCGCGTGTACAGCCGATACTTGGCCGGGTCGGACAATCGGCGCCACGGGCCCGGTGTCAGGTTCACCCGCGATCGTCCCAGCGGAAGCACTTGTAGACGAGTGCGATCGCGCTGACGGTCCATACCGCCAGTGTGGCAAGCGGCTGCCCGATCTCGCCGAACGACCCCGCGAAGTCGGCGGCAGGGATGTCGGCCCCGGCGACCGCAGTCTTGCCCGCGGAACCGAGATTGATCAGGTCGCTGATCGCCGCGAACGGCGTGTAGCCGAGGAGTTCGGAAGCGCGGTCGGGCAGCGCCGCGCGGATGTGCCCGGCCCCGACCATCGTCAGTGCGATCACCGGGATCGAGGTGATCTGGGCGGCCTCGGCGTTCTTGGTGAAAGCGCTCGTCGCGAGTGCCAGCAGGGCGAACAGCACCGACCCCGCGGCGAGACCCAGAATCATGAGCAGCGGGTTCACCGGAGCGGGAGCACCGAAGCCGTAGACGACGGCTGCGACCACCGTCGCCGTTGCGACGGTGATGGCCACGCCGGGCATTGCCGGGGCGGTCAGGATCTGCCAGTCTGCGGCCTCTCCGGTGCGCAGCCGCTTCAGAACGCCTTCGCCGCGGCGGGTCGTCACCATCGACAACACGGTGTAGAACTGCACGAACATCAGCGCGAACAGGGCGTACATGTCGAAGGTCGCGCCGGCGGCCTCGGCGGTGGCCCCGTTTCGCGAGGCCAGTAGGAACAACCCGAGAGGCATCGCGACCGGGAACACCAAGGCGGTGAAGACGAGGGTCTTGTTGCGGCGGAACTGGGTGAACTCGGCGGCCGACAGCGCGGCGAGCGGGCGACGGCGGAAGGTGGCTTCGGCGGTGGTCACGTGAGGGCTCCAATCGGTGCGTCGAGCGCGTCATCGGTCGCATCGTGATCGGCGACGTCGAGGAACACCGACTCGAGCGAGGCGGCGCGGGCGGTGAGGCCCGTGAGGTGAAGGTGGTTGGCCTGCGCCCACGACAGCAGTTCGAGCAGGTGATCCTGCAGGTGATGAGTGGAGATCTCCACCCGGCTGCCCGCGTCGATGCGGGCGGCCGACAGCTGGGGCAGGGTGATGCCGGGATGGTCGAAGGCAATGGTCGCCGGGTGGTCGGAGACCATCTCGCGCAGCGTGCCCGTTCGATGGATCCGGCCTGCGTGCATGATCGCGATGTGGTCGGCGAGGGCCTCGGCCTCGTCGAGGTAGTGCGTGGTGAGCACCATCGTCACGCCCGACTCCTTCAACTCCGACAGCAGTCGCCAGGTGGCGCGCCGATTCTCCGGATCGAGCCCGGTGGTCGGCTCGTCGAGGAACAGCAGTCGAGGTCGACCGAGGAGCGCGCACGCCAGATCGACGCGGCGTTGCTCGCCGCCGGACAACGCGCCGACGCGGACGTCGGCCCGATCGGTCAGGTGCACCTTGGCGAGGACGTCGTCGGCGGTGGTCGGATGGCTGCACGTGCCGCGCCACATCTCGAGGGTCTCGGCGACGGTGAGTTCGGCGGGGAGGCCGCCCGACTGCAGCATGATCCCGACCTCGGGGCGAACCCGACGGCGGTCGCGCAGCGGATCCATGCCGAACACCTCGACGGTGCCCTCGTCCGGTGCCGTGAGGCCCTCGAGCAGATCGAGGGTCGACGTCTTGCCCGCGCCGTTGGTGCCCAGCAGGGCGAAGACCTCACCCTGCTGCACCTCGAGGTCCACACCCCGCACCGCGTGGTACGCGTCGTCGCCGTGGCCGTACCAACGATGCAGTCCGCGGGCGGCGATGATCGGGCTCATCGCTTCGCCCACTTGGTGCGGGTGCCGACCACCCAGCGACCGACCATGTACAGGACGACGAAGCAGGTCACCGCCACGACGAACCCGGCGGTCGGCGTCAGGATCGCGAAGAGGACGGCGAGCAGCACGGCCGAGACGCCGATGACGAACAGTTCGCGTGAGCGGGTGGGGGCCGGACCGAGGCGGCAGCAGTCCACGAACAGTTCGTGCGGTGAGGCGTCGCGAAAGCCGGCCGGCGGTCGGGTCGAGGATTCGGGGTGGTGATCGGCGGTTGTCATGCCATCAACTCTGGCGGCCCGGACGCGCGTGCTGTAGTGCGCTGCGTCATCGGTTGGCGTGGGTTCTGCATGGCTTTCGCATGACAGATGTCATCACTCGCGTGGGCAGGCCCCATGCCCCTGCCCACCGCCTCCTGCCCGCTGCCTGGGGGTCAGGCAGCGGGTGGGAGCCGCAGGTCGGTGTCGCCGACGGGTGTTGCGGGGTGGGCGGCGAGCAGGCCGAGGAGTCGGTACTCGGCGGCGGAGGTGCGCGCCGAGGGCGGGTACGCGGCCGGTGGTGGCCGTCGCAGGGGGAGGTCAGCGTGGTGGATGGGGTTCACGGTGGGGGTGGTGTCGCGGTCGGCGGGAGTCCAGCCGACGCGTCCGGCGTGGTGGCCGGCTTCGGCGCCGAGGATGGTGGTGTTCCAGCGGGCGGGGCCGGTGCTGGCGGCGCGGTTGTGGGGTCCGCAGGCGGCGCCGAGGTGGTCGATGTCGGTGGGGCCGCCGTGCTGCCAGTCGGGCATGTGGTGGGCTTCGGTGCGCGCGAAGGGTTGGTCGCAGCCGGGGCCGGTGCAACCGCGGTCGCGTCCGAACAACGCCAGTCGCTGGGCTTTGCTGGCCAGGCGGCGCCCGCGGCCGAGGTAGAGGATCTCGCGGGTGGCACCGGCGAACACTTCCAGGTAGGGGACGGTGTCGGCGGCGAGGTCGAGCAGCGCGGGGACCGGCAGCCGGGTGCCGGTGGCGGTCAGCGCGATGCCGGTCCCTGCGGCGAGGTCGGTGAGGTCGGCGGTGATGACCAGCGACGCCGACAGTTTGCCGGGGGCGCCGAGTGCGCCGTGGGTGAGGACGAAGTCCAGGAGGGCTTCGAGGGCGTCGTGATTGCGCTGCCCGGGGGAGCGGTGGTCGCGGTCGGCGGCAGCCTGGCGGGCGGCCGAATCGATGCCGGGGGCGTCGGCGGCGCCGTGCAGGGTGTCGGGGTCTTCGGGGTTGTTGAAGCCGGGGGCGGCCCAGGCGTGGAGGATCACTTCGAGCTTGGCGCGGACCTGCGGGGTCAGGTGCGCGGTGAGCTTGGACATCAGCCGCACGTCTTGCTGGGCGAGGGTCAGTTCGCGGTGGCGGCGACGGTCGCGGTCGTCGGTGAGTTGGCCGTCGGGGTCGAGATGGGCCAGGAGGCGGATGCCGACCTTTTTGAGTTGGTCGGGGGCCAGGGTGCGGGCGGCGTCGGCGAGATGGGCTTCGGCACCGGCGATGATGTCGGCGGGGACGCGGTCGGGGATCAGCCGGAGGGTTTCGGCGATCACGATGACGTGGGCTGCGGAGATCGCGCCGTCGCCGAGCGCGGCGGCGCTGGCGGGCTGGACCGGGTCGAGGGTTTGGCCGGTGAGGCTGGTGAGGCGGCCGACCTTGGTGGCGGCCAGGGTGCGGCGTTTGACTTCGCCGGGCCCCAGGCGCAGGCCGAACCCGAGGAACTGGGACAGGCGGATCCAGCCCGCTTTGCGGTAGGCCGCGCGGTCGGAGACGGCGGTGATGATGGCCGCGTCGGCGGCGTCGGCGACCCGGCGTGCCTGCTCGGTGGTTTCGGCGACGGTGACCAGTTGGTCCTCGGTGAGGGCGTCGAGGTTGGCGGTCCGGAGGGCGTCGGTGGCCTCGACGAGCAGTTGTGCCAGGGCGATCGGGTCGTCGGGCAGGGTGGTGGTCATCGGCTGCGCCTCCTCCCGAGTGTGAACTGATGTTTGCTGCTGATATGATCTAGATTACTCCATGCTGCGATAGAGTCAATGATTAGTTCGAACTTGTTTTCGAAGATTCCGGACGGGGATGTCGTACCCGAGTGGCACCATGCGGTCATGAGAATCGCATCGGGTGAGCGCGAGCAGGCATCCATCCTGCATGCCGACCTCGACTCGTTCTATGCGTCGGTGGAACAGCGCGACGACCCCTCGCTGCGCGGCCGGCCGGTCCTAGTCGGCGGGGGAGTCGTGGTTGCCGCGAGCTATGAAGCCAAGGCGCTGGGCGTGCGGTGTCCCATGCCCGGACACGAAGCGCGGGCGCTGGTGCCGCGAGCGGTGACGGTGAGTCCGCGATTCGAGGCGTACACGCAGGCCAGCCGCGATGTCTTCGACATCTTCCACGACGTCACCCCGCTGGTGGAGGGGATCTCGGTGGACGAGGCCTTCCTCGACGTCGGCGGCCTCGGAAAGATCAGTGGAACACCGGTCGCGATCGCCGAACGACTCCGTCGCCGGGTACGCGACGACGTCGGTCTGCCGATCACCGTCGGCGTCGCCACCAGCAAGTTCGTCGCGAAGGTCGCGAGCGCCGCAGGCAAACCCGACGGCCTGCTCCACATCGTCGCGGGCAAAGAGGTCGACTTCCTGCATCCGCTGCCCGTGCGCAGCCTGTGGGGCGTGGGCGCCAAGACCGAACAGCGACTCCGCGACGCGGGTATCGAAACAGTCGGGCAGATGGCTTCCCTGGGCGAGGACCGCCTGGGGTCACTGCTGGGGCGCAGTTCCGGAAGGCACCTGTACTCGCTGGCCATGGCGCGTGACCCGCGCCGCGTCACCACCGGGCGACGACGCAGTTCCATCGGCGCTCAGCGAGCCCTCGGTCGGCGGATCAAGGCGGAGTCCGACATCGAGGCCACCCTGGTCGGGATCGTCGACGGCCTCGGGCGGCGCCTGCGTTCAGCGGACCGGTTGACGCGAACCATCGTGCTGCGCCTGCGTTTTCACGACTTCGAACGGGTCACCCGGTCGCGCTCGATGTTCGAACCGACAGACGGGACCGAGACGATTCTGGCTGTCGCGCGCGGACTGCTGGACGAGGCGATGCCGTTGATCCGGGAGCGCGGCTGCACGCTGATCGGATTGTCGCTGACCAATCTCTCCGACCACGGCGCGGTGCAGTTGGCCATTCCGTTCGACGGCGACGACCACGCGGGCGAACTCGACGTCACCATCGATTCGCTCCGTACCCGTTTCGGGAAGGGGGCGGTGACGCGCGGTGTGCTGGTCGGTCGTCGTGCGATGCCCGACACGCCGATGCTGCCGGACTGAGCGCCGTGGGGCGTTCTACCCGAGCACCCGCTCCGCGACCGGCCGTGCCGCCTCGGCGACCAGCGACGTCAGCGACAACCGCGTACGACGCTCCAGCAGGTCGGCGGCGTCGACCGCTCCTTCGGCGAGGACTCCGAAGACCAGCTCGGCGCCGGTGATCTCGGTGCCGTCGGCCACCGGCTCGGCGAGGGACGGGTCGGCCTCGGCCAGCGCGACGACCGCCGGCGCCTCGGTTCCGTACTTCGCGACCAGCCTGTCGGGCGCGGCCACGCGCGTCAGGGCGGCAGTGGGGTTCTTGCCCGACGGCGCGCCGACCAGCGGAAGGTCACGGGTGCGGCACGGGGCTGCGGTCTGTCCGGACACGGTGAGGGCGGCGTCGACGGCGTCCTCCGCCATCCGCCGGTACGTGGTCAACTTGCCGCCGACCACTGTCACCAGACCGTCGCCGCGCGTCAGGACCGCGTGCTTGCGGGAGACGTCGGACGTCTCGCCGGCACCGGAATCGAGCAGCGGGCGCAGGCCGGAGAAGGTGTCGATGACGTCGTCGCGGGTCAGCGGGGTGCCGAGCGCGAGGTTGATGGTGTCGAGCAAGAAGTCGATCTCGCTCTCCTCGGCCTGCGGGACATCGGGGATCTCGCCCGACGTCTCCTCGTCGGTGAGGCCGACGTACACCCGACCGTCGGGCTGCGGCAGCGCGAACACGTAGCGGCCGAAGTGCCCGGGGACGGCGACGGTGAGTCCTGCGCGCAGGCCGCCGAAGCTCTCCTGGCTCATCACGAGGTGGGTGCCGCGGCTGGGTCGAAGGCTGATGGCGGAGTCGACCTCCGCCGCCCAGACGCCGGTGGCGTTGACGACGGCTTTCGCGGCGAGCTCGAACGATTCGCCGGTCAGCTCGTCGGTCACCCGCAACGACGTGCCGGTGACCTCACTCGCCGTGGCATGGGTGAGCACGGTGGCGCCGAGGCTCGCTGCGGTGCGGGCGATGTCGACGACGAGACGGGCGTCGTCGTTCAGCTGCCCGTCCCAGTTCAGGAGGCCCCCGCGGAGGCCGTCGCGCTGGACGGTCGGCGCCAGCGCGGCCACCTCGGCGGCACCGATCCGACGCGACCGGTGCAGCGTGGCGGCGGGGGTGCGCGCTGCGATGCGCAGGGCGTCGCCGGCCAGGAAGCCGACGCGGGTGAGGGCGGTGTCGGCGGCCTTGACCCCCGGCAGCAGCGGGACCACCTGCGGCAGCGGCCGCACCAGGTGCGGGGCGATGCGACAGATCAGCGCGTCGCGCTCCACGGCGCTCTCGTACGCGATGCCGACGGCGCCCGACGCCAGGTAGCGGAGGCCGCCGTGTACCAGCTTCGACGACCACCGGCTGGTGCCGAAGCCGAGGTCGCGGCGTTCGATCAGGACGGTCCGCAGGCCGCGGGACGCCGCGTCGAGGGCCACGCCCGCACCGGTGACGCCGCCGCCGATCACGACGAGGTCCACCGACGGCGACGCGACGAGGTCCTGCAGATCGGTTGCGCGGCGCTTCGCTGAGAGCAGCGAGGAGGTGGCGATCGACGGATGTGCGGCGATGATGTCGGCATAGTTCGTGGTCATGGGCGCAGGTACCTTTCGAGCAGGTCGGAGAGTTCGGAATCGAGGATGTCGAGGTCGTCGCCCGCGAACACCGGCCCGGTGAGCGCGAACGACCAGGCCATCTGCAGCACGGTGGTCGCCAGGCGTTCGGGATCGCCGTCGCGGACCTCGCCGGAGGTCTGACCGGCGATGAGGAACTCGGTGATGACGGCCAACTGACCGCGCGAGGTGCGGCCGGAGCGATGCAGCAGATACGGCATCAGGAACTCGGGGTCGAGGTCGATGATGCGCTGCAGGAGCGGATGCGCGCGCGCTTCGCGGACCAGGTGCACCACGGTGGCCACCAGCGAAGCGCGATCGACGGGTCCGTCCGCGATGGGGGCGGTCGCGACGACGCGCTCGAACTCGCGGGTAGTCACCTGTGCGGCGATGGCCTCTACGTTGGGAAACCGCCGATACAGGGTGGCGCGGGAGACGTCCGCGGCGCGGGCGACGTCGGCCATGGTGGTCCGACGGATGCCGATGGTGGTCATCAACCCGGTGGCGGCGTCGAGGATCACGTCCGCGGAGATTGCGTTCGCGGCCGTCCGGCGGGGGACGTCCGAGTCGGGATCGTTGATTTGCTGCGACACCATGTGTAAAACTGTATCAGCAAGTCCGATTGGAAGGCGAGAGAATGACGCAGAGCGAGACCACAGTCGACGTAGTCGACTTCGAGCCCGGGCGCTGGGGCAACCCGGCAGACCCGATGCACCTGTCCGACTCGGTGATCGGCGCGCTGACGATGCTCGGCATCAACGAACCGGCTCCCGCGCCAGCGGATGTCGCGATCCCGGAGACTCGCATCGCCGATGCCGCGCTCTCCGCTCTGGAAGCGACCGGTGCCGCCGTCACCACGGACGCCGCGACCCGTCGCGCCAGGATGCGCGGCTTCTCGACCCCCGACCTGCTGAAGTTCCGCGAAGGCGACGGCAGCGACGCCCCCGACGTCGTGGTCGCCCCGACCGACGAGGCCCAGGTGGCCGCGATCCTCGGGGTGGCCGATCAGCACGACCTCAGCCTCAACCCGTTCGCCGGTGGCACCACGGTGACCGGCGGCATCATGCCCGGCCGTGAGCGTCCGGTGATCAGCCTGGACCTCCGACGCCTGACCGGTCTGGTGGCGTTCGACGAGATCTCGCAGATCGCGACCTTCGCCGCGGGCACCCGCCTGCCCGACGCCGAGCGCCTACTCGGGGAGCGCGGCTTCGAGCTCGGCCACTTCCCGCAGTCGTACGAGGGTGCGACCGTCGGCGGTTGCGCGGTGACCCGCTCGGCCGGCCAGTCGTCGATGGGCTACGGCCGATTCGACGACATGGTGGTCGGACTCACGATCGCCACCCCGATCGGTCTCGCCGAGATCGGCACCGCGCCGAAGTCCGCAGCAGGCCCCGACCTGCGTCAGCTGATCCTGGGCAGCGAAGGCGCGTTCGGCGTCGTGACCACCGTCCGCGTCCGCGTACACCCGGTCCCGGCCGTCCGCCGCTTCTACGGCTGGCATTTCCCGGACTTCGGCTCGGGTGCCGCGGCCATCCGCGCGCTTGCGCAGAACAATGTGAAGCCGACCGTCCTGCGACTGTCGGACGAAGCCGAGACCGGTCTCAACCTGGCCAATCCCGCGGGCGCGGGCAGCGCCTCCGCGGGCCCGGTGGGCGGTTGCCTGATGGTGGTCGGATTCGAGGGCGACGAGGCCGACGTCGACTGCCGCGACGCCTACGTGACCGCACAGCTCGCGAAGCTCGGCGGCACCCCACTCGGCACCGAACCCGGTGAGCACTGGCGCGAGGGCCGCTTCCGCGGTCCGTACCTGCGCGATCCGCTGCTCGACGCCGGCGCGCTGGTCGAGACGCTGGAGACGGTGACCTTCTGGTCGAACCTAGACAAGCTGAAGGCTGACGTCACCGCTGCGGTCACCGGTGCGCTCGGCGATCAGGGCACCCCCGCGGTGGTGATGTGCCACATCTCGCACGTCTACCCGACCGGCGCGTCGCTGTACTTCACCGTGATCGCCAAGGCGCTCGAGAACCCGCTAGAGCAGTGGATGAAGGCCAAGAACGCCGCCAACGCCGCGATCCGCGCGGCCGGAGCCGCCATCACGCACCACCACGCGGTCGGCACCGACCACCGCGGCACGTACCTGGAAGAGATCGGCGACGTCCAGCAGACCGCCCTGCGCGCGGTGAAGGATGCGTTGGATCCGAAGGGTCTGCTGAACCCGGGGATACTGTTGCCGTGACGAACTCTGCTGACCTGCCGTCGATCGTGGCGGTCGTGAACCCAATCTCGGGCGGGGGCGCTTCGCACCAGCAGTGGCCCGCGGTGGCCGCGGAACTGGAGCGGCTCGGCGTCCACGACATCTCGGTGATCGAGTCGCAGTCGTCGGAGCATGCGACGCAGGTGGCGGCCGAGTCGGCCGCGCGCGGCGCGATCACCGTCGCAGTCGGCGGCGACGGGCATGTGCGCGATGTGGCCAAGGGCGTGCTGACCGTCGACGGCGCTCGCCTCGGGATCGCGGCGGCCGGGCGCGGAAACGATCTGGTCCGACATCTGGGTCTGCCGTCCGACCCGGCTCTCATCGCCCAGACCCTGGTGTCTGGTCGGGAACGTCGCATCGACATCCTCGACGTGACGCGGGCCGACGGCAGCAAGGCGCTCGCCGTCGGCAACGTGTACGTCGGACTGGATTCGGTGGCGACCGAACTGATCAACGACCTCCGCTGGATGGGTCCGTTGGCCTACCGTGTGGCGCCGGTGCTCACCGCGATCAAGTGGAAGCCGATGCGCATGACGCTGACGGTGGACGGACTCGAGCGCGAGCTGTCCGCGCACTTCGTGGTGATCGCCAACTCCGGCGACTACGGCCATGGCCTGCGAATGGTTCCGACCGCGTCGGTCGACAGCGGACATCTCGACGTCTTCATCGTCGACGGCAAGACGTACAAACTGCGGCTCGCCAAGCTGATGGCGCAGGCCAAGCACGGTGCGCACGGTTCTCGTCCCGACGTCGAGATCCTCACCGGCAAGCGGGTGGAGTTCAGCACTGATCGCAAGCTCCCGGTGCACTCCGACGGCGACTACTTCGGCGACGGGAAAGTGACCGTCGAGGTTCGCGAGCTGGTGCTGCCGATCCTGGTCCCGTAGTTGGTCAGGGGCGCAAGACCACCTTTCCGTGCGCCGCGCCCGACGTCACCAACCGCAGGGCCTCGACGGCGTCGCTGAGCGGGAACACGTGCGCGATCGGCACGGTGAGCTCCCCTGCCGCCAGGAGCCGCAGCAGCTCGCCGCGCACCTTGTCGCGGTAGGCGGCGCTCGCCGGATCCGATCCCGACAGTGCGACGAAACCGTGCTCTGCCGCGGCCTTGCGGTCGACGACGGTGATGATGCGCGAGCGGTCGGCCACCAGGTGCAAGGAGGTCTGCGTGGCCTCCGGCGTGCCTGCGGCGTCGAGCGCGGCGACCACCGGCGCGGGCGCCGCCCGCTGCACCCGTTCCGCCAAGCCCGGACCGTAGACCACCGGGATGCCGCCGAACTGCTCGACGGCCTTCTGCCGATCAGGTCCGGCCGTGCCGACCACGGCGACGTCCGCCATCGCGGCCAGCTGCAGCAGAATCGCTCCGACGGCACCCGACGCCCCGTGGACGAGGATCGTGTCTCCGGCGCGGGCACCCGATCGGGTGAGCATCTCGGCCGCCGTGCACCCGGCCAACAGCAGGCCCGCGGCTTGCTCGTCGGGGACGTCTCGGCCCAGCACGAAGGCCTGCTCCGCGGGAATCGTCATCTCGGTCGCATAGGCCCCGTGGACGCGGAAGGCCGCGACCCGGTCGCCGACCGCCACCCGTCCGCTTGCCGCGCGAGTATCGGGGCCGACGGCGGTCACCACGCCGGCCAGCTCGTAGCCGATCGGCGCGGGGAAGTCGGCGGGATCGCTGATCCGCGCGACGTGTTTGAGATCGGCCGGATTCACCCCGGCCGCGCTGACCCGAACGGTCAGTTCACCGGCCCCGGGATCTGCGGGTTCGCAGGGAACCGCGGCGAAGTCGTCCAACCCGGCGTCGCCGTCCGCCACCCACCTGATGCCCACCATGTGCCGCACCCTACCGCCCCAACTATTGTGACCTCCATGACAAGCAATGTTGATGCGTCGAATCCCGACTTGGTGACGGTGGACGTCCCGACCCACTGGTACAACCTCGCGGCCGAGCTCGACGAGCCGATTCCGCCGCACCTGCACCCCGGCACCAAGGAGCCGGTGGGCCCGGAGGACCTCGCGGCGCTGTTCCCCGCGGGGCTCATCGAGCAGGAGGTCTCCACCGAGGCCTACATCGAGATCCCCGAGGCCGTCCGTGAGATCTACCAGATGTGGCGCCCGTCGCCGCTGTTCCGCGCCCGAAAGTTCGAGGAAGCGCTGAACACCAAGGCGCACATCTACGTGAAGTACGAGGGCGTGAGCCCGGTCGGCAGCCACAAGACCAACTCGGCCGTCGCGCAGGCGTATTACAACAGCATCGACGGCGTGAAGAAGCTGACCACCGAGACCGGCGCCGGACAGTGGGGCAGCGCCCTCTCGTTCGCCGGCGCGCAGTTCGGGATCGACGTCGAGGTGTGGCAGGTCCGCGCGTCGTACGATTCCAAGCCGTACCGCGGCTTCCTGATCCGCACCTACGGCGGCACGCTGCATCCCAGCCCGTCCGACCTCACCGAGTCCGGTCGCGCGATGCTCGCCAAGGATCCCAACACCACCGGCAGCCTGGGCATGGCCGTCTCGGAGGCCGTCGAGGTGGCCGCCAAGAACGACGACACCCGCTACGCCCTCGGCAGCGTGCTGAACCACGTGGTCCTGCACCAGAGCGTGATCGGCCAGGAGGCCGTCGACCAGCTGTACGCCGTGGAGCCGGGCGGCGCCGACATCGTGTTCGGCTGCGCGGGCGGCGGATCGAACCTCGCGGGCCTCTCGTTCCCGTTCCTGCGCGAGAAGATCCACGGGCGCTCCAACCCGCGCATCGTCGCTGCCGAGCCGGCCGCGTGCCCGTCGATCACCCAGGGCGAGTACCGCTACGACCACGGTGACGTGGCAGGTCTGACGCCGCTGCTCAAGATGCACACCCTCGGTATGGACTTCGTCCCGGACCCGATCCACGCCGGTGGCCTGCGCTACCACGGCATGGCGCCCGCGCTGAGCCACACCGTCGAGCTCGGTCTGGTGGAAGGCACCGCGATCGCGCAGCACGACGCCTTCGAGGCCGGTGTGCTGTTCGCCCGCACCCAGGGCATCGTCCCGGCCCCGGAATCGACCCACGCCATCGCCGCCTGTGCCGCACATGTGGCGAACAGCGACAAGGAAGAGGTCGTCGTGATCGGCCTGTCCGGCCACGGCCAGCTCGATCTGCCGTCGTACGCGGCGTTCCTCGACGGCGGTTTCTGACCCCGCCCCGTGCATACCGACAGCACCCCCTCGCCGATCTCGGCGAGGGGGTGCTGTCGTCTTCGGTCATCGGTAGGTCCGAGACCTGCGTCAGGCCATCGATAGGAACAGCTTCTCCAACTTGGCGGTGTCGACGTTCTCGGGGCCCTCTTCGATGAGGCAGGTCCGCAGCCCGGTCGCGACCAGCGCGTAGCCGCCGCGGCCGATCGCCTTGTTGACCGCTGCGAGCTGGGTCAGCGCGTCCTCGCACTCCGCGCCCTCTTCGAGCATCCGGATCACCGTCGCGAGATGGCCGTGCGCTCGCCGCAGGCGGGTGAGGATCGGCTTGAGTTCGTCGTCGGGGAGCTGCATGGCTGGGCCGCCTTCTGGTTGTCGTGGCTGTTCACACCACTATTGCACAACCCCCAGGGGGGATGCTAGTGTCCCTCGTGTGGAACCCCCCAGGGGGATATGACGAGGAGAGTTATGAGCAACAGAGTTCGAGACGGGGAGAATCCGTCGGCGGAGCCCGCCGAGGATCCTCACGACACCGGTTCGACCCCCAAGAAGCACGGACCGCTGGCGCGCCTGGGCCTCTGGGCCACCGCCCACGGCAAGATGGTCGCGGCCGTCTGGATCCTCCTGGTGGTGGGCCTGGGCATCTTCGCGCCGTTCGTCGAGAAGAACCTGTCCGGTGCCGGTTGGCAGGCCGAGGGCTCGGATTCGGTCGCTGCGCGCGAACTGGCCGTCGAGCACTTCGGGGGCCAGGCGTCGTCGGCCATCCAGGTGGTCCTGGCCTCGGAGCAGCCGCTCACCGAGGGCGACGGTCCGCGGATCCTCGCGGAGGTGACCGAGAAGCTGCAGGCCGACGACCGCATCAGTGAGATCGTCGCGCCGATGCCGGGCGCCACGCTGTCGCCCGACGGCAAGACCGGCGTCGTGCTGGCCGGTGCCGGCGCCGACACCAACGACATGGTCCGAGCGGCCACCGACCTGACTCCGGCGCTGCAGGAACTGTCGACGGAGACGATCACCGTCGCACCGACCGGCGCCTCCGTCCTGTGGTCGGACTTCAACTCCGCGAACCTCTCGGCCATGCTGAAGTCGGAGATGATCTCCTGGCCGGTCACGCTGGGCATTCTGGTGCTCGCGTTCGGTGCGCTGGTCGCCGCCGGCCTGCCGCTGCTGCTGACCCTGGCGGGTCTGATCGCCTCCGCGGGTGTGCTGGTCCTGCTCAATGAGCTGATGCCGGTCTCGATCTGGGCGATGAACTTCGCGATGATGTTCGCCCTCGCGCTGGGCATCGACTACGCACTGTTCCTTGTGGTCCGCTTCCGCGCAGCCCGGATGGGGCAGAAGCTGTCGATGCGCGATTCGATAGCGCAGACCATGGACACAGCAGGTAAAGCCATCCTGCTCTCGGGCGTCACCGTCTTGATCTCCCTGTCCGCGGTCATGCTGGTTCCCTCGCCTGCATTCCGATCCATGGCGGGCGGAATCATGATCTCGGTGGTCTTCGTCCTAGCGGCGACATTGACCTTGTTGCCGCTGGTTCTGGCCAAGCTCGACAATCGCATCAACAAGTTCGCGCTGCCGTGGTCGAAGGCTGGCGAGCACCGGTCGCCAGGGTTCGAGCGGTGGGCGCAGCGCCTGTGGCGTCAGCCGCTGCGCTGGGGTGGTGCCGCGTTGGTCATCCTGGTCGCGTTGGCCATCCCGCTGGTGGGTCTCACCACGGCGATGCCGTCGATCAAGGTGCTGCCTGAGGATTCGAGCGCACGCGTCGGCTACGACTACGTCCAGGCCGGGCTCGGCGAAGGCGCCCCGGGCATGCTGTCGATCGTCGTCCCGACCGACGAGGTCGCCGCGACCGAGCAGGTGCTCAAGGCGGAGCCGGGCATCGCCGCCGCAATGCCCGCGATGGAGCCGACCGACGGCGTCGACCTGCGGATGATCCAGGCCGTGCCGACCGTCGACCCCTCCGATCCCGCACTGGCGCAGACGGTCGAGAACCTGCGCGCCGATCTGCCCGACGGAGCACTCGTCGGCGGAGCCGCGGTGGAGAACCTCGACCTGAAGGCGCAGCTCGACACGTCGACTCCGATCGTCATCGCCGTGGTGATGGTCCTGGGCTTCCTGCTGCTGCTGGTCGCCTTGCAGGCGCCGCTGATCTCCCTGCTCGGCACCCTGGTCAGCCTGCTGTCCACAGCAGCGGCCTTCGGTGTGGCGCGGTTGATCTTCCAGGACGGCATCGGAGCGTCGTTCTTCGGCTTCGAATCGCAGGGCTTCCTCGACGCCTGGGCGCCGGTGTTCTTCTTCGCGATGATCTTCGCGATCGCGATGGACTACACGGTGTTCCTGCTGGCCTCGGCTAAGGAACACTGGGAGAAGGAGGGCACGGCCAAGGCCGCCATGGTCGGTGCGGTGGCGCACTCGGGCCGGGTGATCTTCGCCGCGGGCGGCGTCATGGTCGCGGTGTTCTTCACCTTCGCGCTGTCGGGCCCGCTGCCCCCCAAGGAGATGGGCATCATCCTGGGTGTCGCCGTCCTGCTGGACGCGTTCCTGGTCCGCCTGGTCCTGCTGCCGGTGATCCTGCGCCTGACCGGCAAGGCCGCGTGGGCATCGCCGAAGTGGCTGCAGAAGATCCTGCCGAAGATCAGCTTCGCGCACGACTAGAGCACGCAAAGGTCCGACGATGATCGGATGAACTGCAGTGAGGTCGGACCCACCGGGTCCGGCCTCACTGCGTTGTTCGGTGGGTTGCTCGACGGGCTGTACGGCGCATGCCCGCCTTGGCGTGACGCGGCTCACCGCCACCCGGCGGTCGCGCCGAAGGGTCGGTACAGGGACAATCGAGCGGGTAGTACTGAAAGTTGGGCAAGGGCCGGGCGCTCGGCGGCCGGAAGACAAGAGAAGGAATTCCATGGTCGAATCAGGACGTCTCGCACAGATCGGTGTCACCGGACTCGCGGTGATGGGCTCGAACATCGCCCGCAACTTCGCCAATCACGGACACACCGTCGCTCTGCACAACCGCAGCATCGGCAAGACCGACGCGCTCATCGCCGAGCACGGCAGCGAGGGCGACTTCATCCGCACCGAGACGATGGCCGAGTTCGTGGCCGCGCTCGAGCGCCCGCGCCGCGTCCTGATCATGGTCAAGGCCGGCGACGCGACCGACTCGGTGATCGAAGAGCTCGCGAGCCTCATGGAGCCCGGCGACATCATCATCGACGGCGGCAACTCGCTCTACACCGACACCATCCGCCGCGAGGCCGCGATGGCCGCGCGCGGACTCAACTTCGTCGGCGCGGGCATCTCCGGCGGCGAGGAGGGCGCGCTCAACGGCCCGTCGATCATGCCGGGCGGTCCCGCCGAGTCGTACGAGTCGCTGGGCCCGCTGCTGGAGTCGATCTCCGCACACGTCGACGGCGTTCCCTGCTGCACCCACATCGGTCCCGACGGCTCGGGCCACTTTGTGAAGATGGTGCACAACGGCATCGAGTACGCCGACATGCAGCTCATCGGCGAGGCCTACGACCTGATGCGCAACGTGCTCGGCATGGAGGTCGCCGAGATCGCCGACGTCTTCCGCGAGTGGAACACCGGCGTCCTCGACAGCTACCTCATCGAGATCACCGCCGAGGTGCTCTCGCAGGTCGACGCCGAGACCGGCAAGCCGCTGGTCGACGTGATCGTCGACGCCGCAGGCCAGAAGGGTACCGGCCGCTGGACCGTGAAGTCGGCTCTCGACCTCGGCATCCCGACCACCGGCATCGCCGAGGCGGTCTTCGCCCGCGCCCTGTCGAGCTCCACCGCCCAGCGCAAGAACGCGCAGGGCCTGGCGGCGGGCACCACCGGCGCGCTGGCGCCCGAAGACAAGGCCGCGTTCGTCGAAGACATCCGCAAGGCGCTGTACGCGTCGAAGGTCGTCGCGTACTCGCAGGGCTTCGATCAGATCGCCGCGGGCAGCGCCGAGTACGGCTGGAACGTGGAGCCGGGCAAGCTCGCCACCATCTGGCGCGGCGGCTGCATCATCCGCGCCAAGTTCCTCGACCGTATCCGCGAGGCCTACGCCGAGAACCCGGAGCTCCCGGCCCTGCTGCTGGCGCCGTACTTCCGCGATGCCGTCGAAGACTCTGTCGAGAGCTGGCGTCGAGTGATCATCACCGCCACCGGCATGGGCGTCCCGGTGCCCGCGTTCGCGTCGTCGCTGTCGTACTACGACGCGCTGCGTGCCGAGCGCCTGCCTGCAGCCCTGACCCAGGGCCTCCGCGACTACTTCGGCGCACACACCTACCTGCGCGTCGACAAGCCCGGCTCGTTCCACACACTGTGGAGCGGCGATCGCAGCGAGGTCGAGGCGTAGTTCCGCAAACTTCAGGCCGGAGACAGGCCGCCGAGGGCAATCTTCCCTCACGGTCCCGTCTCCGGCCTGTTTTCGTCGGCGGTCGCGACGGCAGCGGCGTGACGAAATCCGAACGCGCCGACCGGACCCGGTTTCGTATGGGCCGAAGCACTGTTTAAGCTGGACATATGTCGAAGGTGCTGAGCTCATTGCCGAAGGGAGAGCGCGTCGGTATCGCGTTCTCGGGTGGTCTGGATACGTCTGTCGCTGTTGCTTGGATGCGCGAAAAGGGCGCTATCCCATGCACTTACACCGCAGACCTCGGTCAGGCGGACGAGCCCGACATCGCGTCGGTGCCCGGCCGCGCGGGCCAGTACGGCGCTGAGATCTCGCGCCTCGTCGACTGCCGCTCCGCTCTGGTGGAGGAAGGATTCGCCGCACTACAGTGTGGTGCCTTCCACATTCGCAGCTCCGGCAAGACCTACTTCAACACCACGCCGCTCGGCCGTGTCGTCACCGGCATGCTGCTCGTCCGCGCCATGAAGGAAGACGGCGTCGACATCTGGGGCGACGGCTCCACCTACAAGGGCAACGACATCGAGCGGTTCTACCGCTACGGCCTGATGGCGAACCCGAACCTGCGGATCTACAAGCCGTGGCTCGACACCCAGTTCGTCGAGGAGCTCGGCGGTCGCGACGAGATGAGCCAGTGGCTCGTCGAGCGCAACCTGCCGTACCGCGACTCGCAGGAGAAGGCGTACTCCACCGACGCCAACATCTGGGGCGCCACCCACGAGGCCAAGACCCTCGAGCACCTCGACCACGGCCTGGACGTCGTGGAGCCGATCATGGGCGTCGCCGCGTGGCGCGACGACGTCGAGGTCAAGACCGAAGACGTCACCATCCGCTTCGAGCAGGGCCGCCCGGTCGCGATCAACGGCGAGGTCTTCGACGACGCCGTCGCCCTGGTCCTCAAGGCCAACGAGATCGGCGGCCGCCACGGACTCGGCGTCTCCGACCAGATCGAGAACCGCATCATCGAGGCCAAGTCGCGCGGCATCTACGAGGCCCCGGGCATGGCACTGCTCCACATCGGTTACGAGCGCCTCGTCAACGCGATCCACAACGAAGACACCGTGGCGAACTACCACAACGAGGGTCGTCGCCTGGGTCGCCTGATGTACGAAGGCCGCTGGATGGACTCGCAGGCGCTGATGCTGCGCGAGGCACTGGTCCGCTGGGTCGCCTCCGCCGTGACCGGTGAGGTGACCGTCCGCCTGCGCCGCGGCGACGACTACCACTTCCTGAACACCACCGGCCCCGGCCTGTCGTACCACCCGGACAAGCTGTCGATGGAGCGCGTCGGCGACGCCGCGTTCGGCCCGTCGGACCGCATCGGTCAGCTCACCATGCGCAACCTCGACATCGCCGACTCGCGCTCCCGTCTCGAGCAGTACGCGCAGCTCGGCATCGTCGGCGGTGCGACCGCTGATCTGGTCGGCGAGCTGTCGGCCGGTGGCGCGGACGCCATCGCGGGCGGCCAGCCCGAGGACGCGGCCTCCGAGGCCCTCGATAGGGCCGCGATCGACTTCGGCGTCGACTAGGCACCGATCTGACACGCAAGAAGCCCGTAGCGCGCCGCACCTTATTGGTCGGCGCGCTCGGTGTCGGTGCCCTGGGCCTTGGCGGTGCCGCCGTTCGGATGGGTGACGGCGGGGCGCCGGTCGGGGTCGCCGAAGCCGAGACGACCGCCTCGACCAGAACCACGGTCGCGGCGTCGAGTGCCCCCTCGACCCCTGCCTCCTTTACCTCAGCCCCCTCGATCTCTGGGCCCGCCGCACCGGGAACCTCACCGGTGGTCGACCGTGTTCTCCTCGACCGTCGACCCACCCGCTGGGGAACCCACATGCCCGGCATCGTGGACCGCGTCGGCACCGTGCGCGGTCGGCCGACCCTGGCACTGACCTTCGACGCATGCGGCGGTCCGGGCGGACGCGGCTACGACGCCGATCTGATCGCGCTGCTGCGCGCCGAACGCATTCCGGCGACGCTGTTCCTGAACGAGCGGTGGGTCCGTGTCCACCGCGGACTGACGGCGGAGCTGGCGCGCGATCGGTTGTTCGCGATCGCCTCGCACGGGTCCCGGCACAGTCCGCTCAGCGTGGACGGACGCTCGGCATACGGGATCGCCGGTACTCGCTCCGGGCGCGGCGTGCTGGCCGAGATCGAACCCAATCAACGTCTGCTGACCGAAGTGACCGGGACGGTGCCGCGCTGGTTCCGAGCGGGAACCGCGCACTACGACGACGTGGCGGTCGAGATCGTGCGCCGCAGCGGCTTGCGCGTGGCCGGCTTCACGGTGAACGCCGACGACGGCGCGACCGCCCGCCCGGACTCGGTCCGACAGCGACTGGTGAACGCCCCCGACGGTGCGATCGTGCTGGCGCACATGAACCAGCCGCGCGGCGCCACGTGCGACGGACTGCGGGCCGCGCTGCCCGCGTTGAAGGCGGCGCGGACACGCTTCGTGCGACTGACCTGAGTTCGCGGCACGGTCGGAGACCTTCGCCATGTCTAGTGTCGGCGCACACCGCGCCGGTCATGCCTTCGCCGTAGGTTTCCGCACCAGGGTGGCCGTCGCCGGGAACAGCAGCACCGACAGCATGCCGCCGCCGACGAGGACCGCGGCCGCGGTAGCGGAGATGTAGCCTTCGGCGACGCCGGTGCTGGTGGCGACAATGATGATCGGCAGCCCGGTGGCACCCATCAGGGCCACCGACAGCTTGGTGCGACGATCGCTGCCCTCGGGCGCGGCCAGTGCCGACGGCAGCCCGCGTACAAGGAACAGTGCCAGGGTCACCAATGGGACCAGGGCCAGCGTCCAGGGCTTCTCGAGCAGCGCGTCCAGGTCGAAGCTGATGCCGGTGACGATGAAGAAGATCGGGATGAGGAAGCCGAAGGCGAGGCCCTCGATCTTGCTCTCCACCGCCTCCTGGATGTCGTGGGAGGCGTCCCGAATCAGGAGCTGCCAGATGATGCCCGCGGTGAACGCGCCGAGAAGGATGTCGACCTCGAGCCAGGCGCTCAAGGCCACCAGCGCGGCGACGATGAGCAGCACCAGGCGGATGGCGAACTGCGCCGAGGTGTGGAGCGTGGCGTCGACGAACCGGTGGAGCCTGCCGTGCTCCGCCCGATGTGCCCGCCAGATCGCGAAGAGGGCGACCACCGCGAACACCACCAGCACCAGGATTGCGACGATCGCCGATCGATGCGACAGCACCACCGAGATCGCGATGATGGGTCCGAACTCGCCGACCGTGCCGATGGCGCCGACCGCGTGACCGAACGGAGTACTCAGCTCGCGGTTGTCGCGCAAGACGGGAATCAGCGTGCCGAGCGCGGTCGATGACAACGCGATGCCGATGATCACCGCCCCGATTCCGGGCACCAGCACCCAGCCGACCGCGACCCCGATCGCGAAACTGAGGAACCAGCCCAGCCATGCTCGGGTGCCGGTGCGGCCGCGCAGGGCCGACGCATTCAGCTCGGTGCCTGCCATGAAGAACAGCATCGCCACGCCGATCTCCGACAGCATGTCGAGGGCCGAGCCGGGTTCGAGCAGGCCGAGAACCGACGGACCCACCAGAATGCCGAGCAGCAGTTCGAAGACGATGACTGGAATGGCGACCCACCGTCGCACGCTGCGGGTGATCAACGGAGCCAACGCCGCAAGTAGCGGCACAATGACGAGGGTGGCAGCGGTCACCCTCCGAGCGTAGTCAGTTCGACGGGTCGGTGACGCAGGATGATCGCAGGTTGGTGTGAATCGATGTCTAGCCTGGAGTCGGTGTCGGGCGGTCCACTGCCGCGACTCGCATTCGGTCCAGCGGAAAGTGGGAGCTATGGAGCGCGTACGGGTCGCCGTCGATTGCGGCGGTACCAGCAGCAAAGCCGTGCTTCTCGTCGACGGTGTAGACAGAGCAGGCTCCGGTCCCATCCGCTTCGACAGCACCGCCACGCTGTCCGGCTATCTGGACCCGGCGCGCATCGCGGACGTGATGCGCGAGATCCTCGCCCCGATCGAACACCGTTACGTCGACGACGGTTTCGGTGGTGTGCCGGTGGTCGTGGTGATCGCGGCGGCCGGGTTCGTCGACGGTCTCCGCGACGAGTACCAGCGCGCGGCCGAGGAGGTGGTCGCCGAGTCGTTCGATGGCGCGGTGCGGGCCGTCGCGGTGCTGAACGATGCCGTCGGACTGCTACTTGGACACGATTCGGACGGGGTGGTGGTGGCCGGGACCGGATCGAGCGTGCTGGTGCGCGCGACCGACGGGTCGGTGGTGCAGTGCGGCGGCCACGATTGGGTCGGTGGCGACGAGGGCTCGGCCTTCTGGGTCGGCCTCGACGGCATTCGCGCGGTCGCTCGTGACGTCGAAGAAGGCATCGAGACGCCGTTGCGGAAACAGTTCCGCCGGAGCTATGGCGGTGTAGAACAGAACAGCGCCGACTGGGAGGCCCGGACGTTTCGCGACCTGGCGGTGGCCGGACCGCGGATGAAAGCCGAGATCGCGCGGTTCGCGATCGGTGTCTGCTCCGCGGCCGCGCAGGGCGATGCCCGGGCGACGGGGATCGTGCAGACCCAGTCCGACGAGCTCGCGACGACGGTGGCGCGTGCGATGCGCGGTGCGAACTGGCCCGCCGACCGCGACGTCACGATGGTCGAGTGCGGAGGCATGGCGGGCGACCAGCTGTATCGCGAGGCGTTCCGATCGGCGGTGGAGCGCCGCACGGGCGGTCTCGTCGGTGGGATTCGATGGCACGCGGTGCACGACGGGCTGGATGCCGTCGCCGCCCTCGCCGGGAGCGATCTGCGCTGGCCGGCCTCCTTCGGAACGCACCGACCGTTGGTGGTGCGGGCGATCTCCGACGTCGATTGAGCGCCGGGGTCAGTCGGCCGACAGCACGTCGGCGTGACCGTTCCGGCGGCACCAACTGACCAGGTAGCGGGCGTGGAAACCGCACCACCGGTAGACGGCGCCCTGCGTCAGCGGGAGTGACGCGTCGTGCTCGCCGCGAGCAACCATGATCGGCCCGAGGTAGTGGCTGGTCACCTTGTTCGCGGTGCTGGGGGCCACCTTGGCGGCGTGCGCGAGTGAGGCGTTGTCGGTGGCGCGGCCTGCCGCGATCGCGCCTGCCAGCCGGCCCGCAGTGCTTCCTCGTCTGCCCTGCAGGTGGGTGTACAGCGGCTCGGTCGTGGCAGCGTGCGGGGTCGCGGGCAAGCGGTTGCCGAGAGCCACCGAGCGAATCGAATCCATCAGCGGGTGCAGGCCGGACGACTTCGGGAACACGCCCCAGACCTCGTCGCGCAGCCGGGCCTCGTCGAGGTGGTCGAGTTCCATGCTGTGCCCCTGGGTGGCGAGGATGACCGGCGCCAGCCGGTCGACCTCACGGAGTCGGTCGATGGCGTCGAGGCCGTCGAAGGTCCACTCGGTCTCGGGCTGATTCCATACGAGGTCGGCGGCGACGACGTCGTAGCGCACGTGCCCGGTGATCGCTCGATCGAACTCGGACTCGGTGGCGGCGACGGTGACCGTCACGTCCGGGAAGTTCGCTTCCAGCGGAGCCGCGACGATGCGTCCCAGCGGGGAGGCGATGAGGATGCGCAGACCGGTCGACACGTGTCAGATCTTACCTAGAAATTCTAGATCGAGCATGATCGCGCATGGGGGTGGTCTGATTCGTGCGCGAACTTCTACCTGAAAAGCCCAAAGTGGATGATTGCCTCGCTGTTTCAGCGTACGCGGGGCACCAGGATTCTCTCTATCGGAAAGTGCGTTTGATTCTGGAGAGAGGCCACCGATCAATGACGATCGCGGAAAGCACACTCATGACCGGCAACGCGGGAGCCCGCGACCACGAGCCTCGTGAGGGCGGGGTTCGAGACAGGGGACTGCGATTGCGGAGCGTGCGCCATGCGCCCGTTGTCCGCGCCTGCCCGCGACCCGTCGAATCTCTGCCCGCGAGCAGCGTGGACGCGGTCGGGGTGGTCGCCCGCAGTCCGTTCGAAGGTGAGGCCACCGCGTCGTGGGTACGATCGCTCGGCTACGACGCGGCAGGGATCGAGGTCGGCCATCTCGCCGAGCAGGTCGCGCTCCCGCGCGTCCTGCTGGTCCACGGGGTGCAGACGTCGGCGCTCCTGCCGCGGGAGGTGACTGATCGGGCCTGCGTGATCGTGCTGACCGATGCGGCAGAACCGGCGAGGGTGGTCGGCCGGGCGCGCGTGATCGTCAACGGCCGGGCCGCCTCCGGCGAGGTGAAGGCAGCCATCGCGCAGGCCCTCGGCAGTGCGGCCGACGGACGGGTCGCGATGTCGCCGCGCGAGCAGGAAGTGCTGGCCACCTATGTGCTGGGCGCAACGGTCGCCGAGACGGCAGCGGAACACTTCATCGCCGAGTGCACGGTGCGCACCCACTACCGTCGCGTGTCGCGGCGTTACGAGCAGTCGGGCCGAGCGGTGGCGAACAAGGCCCAATTGCTGCTCGCGATGGTCGCGGACGGCTGGCTGCGGCTCGATGGGTCGCTGGGACCCGCGCAGGAGTAGGAGCAGGACGGTACATGACTGGACGCCAGCAGCGTGAACCCCGGCAGGGCGAGCCCGAACCGGACGGGCAACTGTCACGCCTCGACGCCTTCGCGCAGATGCTGTCGAGCGTCCACGCCGACGTGTGCGCCGGGAGGTTGGGCTTCACGGCCGCCATGTTTCGGATTCGAGCGCTGCTGCCTTCCGGCGTCAATCTGCTCGACGACCTCAGCCCACTCGACGACCGCACTGCGGCACCCCTCGCGGCGTTGCGGGGCAGGATCCCCGCAAACGACACCAGCGCAGACGACACCAGCGCAGGCGGCACCGTTCCACCTGATGTCGAGACCGATGCGGAGCGGAGCTGGGATCCCACGGTGGTGACGGCGGTGGTGCTTCAGAGTCTGCTGGTCGGGGCCGAC
>NZ_JAAYXO010000205.1 GCF_012515855.1 Gordonia sp. (in: high G+C Gram-positive bacteria) | reverse complement strand
CGGGCCTGTGGCGCGGCAAGGGCGCAGGCCACTACGCCACCATCGACAGCTTCACCTACGACGAGGAATTGGAGCTGACGCCCAGCGGTAAGCCGTTCCTGTTCTATCGCTCCAAGACCCAGGCGCCAGACGGCAGTCGGGCCATGCATACCGAGACCGGGTACCTCCGCCTCGCCGGGCGTGATCACATCGAACTGCTGGTGGCTCAGCCCACCGGGTTCCTCGAGTTGCAGCGCGCCCCGGCTAGCACCTCCGTGCTCGACTTCACTCAGCATGTCCTCGGCGTCTCACCCGACGCCAAGCAGGTCCACGCCGTGCGACGACGCGTCGAACTCTCCGGCGACACCCTGATCTACGACCTCTGGATGGCCTACGCCGACGTCCCGATCTCCCACCACCTGAGAGCCGAACTCCACCGCGCGTAGCCGGCCGTCGCCCGGCCGTCACCCCGTTTCCACATGAGGCGTTGCTTCCCGCTCAGCGTCCGACGTCGCGCGGGAAGCAACGCCTCATGTCGAAAGCGACGGTACGGCGTCGAATCGCCAACCTGTGGATAGCGCCCGAGACATCTCGTGCGCCATCGACTTCACTGGGTCCATGCTGTGGCCCCGAGACTCGATCGGACTCGTCCGACGCAACCGAGCCCTGGACGTCGGCATCACGGACCTCCAGTTGAAGCGCGCCGTCAGATCCGGCGAGCTGACGATGGTCGACCGCGGTCGGTACGCGATCACCACGTCCCTTCCCGCCGTCGACGTCCTGGGCAGCGAGCGACGCGACACCGAGGTCCATCGCCTGCGGTGCCTCGCGGCTGCTCTCGACGACAACTGCCGGCTCGCACTCAGCCACGAGTCCGCCGCGACGGTGCTCGGCCTCGCCACCCTGCTCCCGGATCGCGACGTCGTTCACTTCGGCACCGCGCAGTCGTCCGGCGGACGCCGCCTTCGCACCCGCCACGTCCACACCGCACTGCCATCCGATTCGACGATGACGATCGACGGAATCGAGGTGACGACCCCGGCACGCACCGCCGTCGACATCGCCGCCACTCGCGGATTCGTCGCCGGCCTCGCCGTATGCGACAGCGCCCTTCGCTTGGGGGTCACCGCCGATCAGTTGTTCGTCGAGTTCGGGAAGCGCCGCATCAGAGGAGCCGCCGACGTCCGCGCTGCGATTCGGTACGCCGACGGGCGGTCGGCGAACCCCTACGAGTCATGGGGTCGCGCCCTGATGATCCAGAGCGGATTCCCGCTCCCCGATCTCCAGACGCACTTCGTGCTGCCCGACGGCTCCCACGCCTACGCCGACTACTCCTGGCGCGGAAAGCTGGTGGCGGAGTACGACGGGAGGCGGAAGTACTGGCGCGACCTCCGCCCCGGCGACGACCCCGGCGACGTGGTCTACCGAGAGAAACAGCGAGAAGACGGACTGCGAGCCCTCAAGCTCGGCGTCTGTCGGTGGGTCACCAAAGACCTGTATTCCAAAGCCATGATCACCAGGGTTCGCGAGGCCCTCTTGGATGAGGGGCTGCTCTGACACCTGCACGCGCCGTTCCCACATGAAGCGCTGCTTCCCGCGCGACGCCGGACGCCGCGCGGGAAGCATCGCCCCATGTGGGAACAGATGCGGCGGGCACGTGGCGGCGGCGGGACTACTCGAAGCCGCAGTGCTGACCGTCCGTCACGCGCAGCTGGGCCCTCATGTGTGAGACCGTGCCGCCGGAATCGAACAGGAAGATCACGTTGCGACCGGTGGCAGGATCACGGTAGAAGTCGGCGGGATTCAGCGAGGAAGTTCGGCAGTGACCAGCGGGGAACCCCGCGTACGCTTTCGCGACGTCAGCGCGAGTCGAGCCCACCTTGATACCGCGGTCGGTGGCACCCCACACCACCGACGTGATCACGCCGTCCGGACGGGCGAAGAAGTACCAGTCGGTCATTGCCGACGACGTCGGCTCCCGGAAGTAGTAGAACGTCGACCCGGGTGGATAGGCGCCCAGTGTGGCCACCACCTTCTTCACGTAGGTGTTGGGGATCTTGGATGCGGGATCGCCGACGTACACCCCACCCGCCCCACCGAACGTCAACAGACTCGACGGACTCAACGTGACGCCGCCCGACCCGGGTGCGTTCGGCGCCGGCGGCGCCGAGGTGTCGCCCTGGCAGATGTCGGCGACGCGGCCGCCTCCCGCCATCGCTTGTTCGCGAGATTGGAGGCGCCCGAGACGCCGATAGGCCCACACGCCGTCGCACCACCCGACGTCGTCGGCACGCAGCCACGTCACCGTCAACGGGTTGCTTGGACCGTTCTGCTGGCTGGTCCCCTGCCCGATCGCGACCTGCGGCCCCCAAGACTCCCACGTGATGTTCCCGACGGTGCTCGACGCCGTCGACGCGAGGGAGAAACCCGTCGGCTTCACCGTGCCGAATCCCACGGCGTACTTAACATGCTCGTCCCGCCCCAGCACCGGCGTCGGCTTTCCCGCGCCTGTCGTCTCCGCCGGAGCCCCCGCAGGCGGGGCCCCGATCGTCGGGATCGCGATCTCCGACGTCGTCGCGGTCGTCGTCGCTCCGACCACCGCCGTCTCACTCACCGCGTTCGTAGACTCCGACGCACATCCGGCGACGATCGTCACGGCACAGGCCAACACCGCTACCAGCGGCCGCTTCCGCATCACACGCGAATCGTACGAAACCGAGACCCGTATGGATCGAGGCAACGCCCGACGTTCACCCGATCCGACGACTCTTCTGCAGGAAAGCAGAACGCCCGCCCCGCCGAAGCGGGACGGGCGTTCACAAGCCGTCAGGCTAGATCATCGAATCAGGCGATGATCTTGGTGACGCGACCGGCACCAACGGTGCGGCCACCCTCGCGGATAGCGAAGCGCAGGCCCTCGTCCATGGCGACCGGCTGGATCAGCTTGACGCTCATCTCGGTGTTGTCGCCCGGCATGACCATCTCGGTGCCCTCGGGGAGGGTAACGACGCCGGTCACGTCCGTGGTACGGAAGTAGAACTGCGGACGGTAGTTGTTGAAGAACGGGGTGTGACGACCACCCTCATCCTTCGACAGGATGTACGCCTGGCCCTCGAACTCCGTGTGCGGGGTCGTGGTGCCCGGCTTCACGATGACCTGGCCGCGCTCGACGTCCTCGCGCTTGAGGCCGCGGAGCAGCAGTCCGGCGTTGTCGCCGGCCTGTGCCGAGTCGAGAAGCTTGTGGAACATCTCGATGCCGGTGACGATGGTCTTCGTGCTCTTCTCGCGGATGCCGACGATCTCGACTTCCTCGTTCACGTTGATCTCGCCGCGCTCCACACGACCGGTGACGACGGTGCCGCGACCGGTGATGGTGAAGACGTCCTCGACGGGCATCAGGAAGGGCTTCTCGGTCTCGCGGACCGGGTCCGGCACCGAGTCGTCGACAGCCTGCATCAGCTTCTGGACCGACTCAACCCACTTCGGGTCACCCTCGAGTGCCTTCAGTGCCGAGATCGGAACGACCGGTGCGTCCTCGTCGAATTCCTGGGCGGCCAGCAGTTCGCGGACCTCCATCTCGACGAGCTCCATGATCTCCTCATCGTCGACCATGTCGGCCTTGTTGAGGGCAACCAGGATGTAAGGAACGCCGACCTGGCGAGCAAGCAGAACGTGCTCGCGGGTCTGCGGCATCGGGCCGTCGGTAGCGGCCACGACCAGGATCGCGCCGTCCATCTGGGCGGCACCGGTGATCATG
>NZ_JAAYXO010000204.1 GCF_012515855.1 Gordonia sp. (in: high G+C Gram-positive bacteria) | reverse complement strand
GAACCCTGCTGTCACCGATCCGGTGAATCCGACCGACAAGAAGTCGGCATAGCCGCACCCGACCGGAGTGCGCAGACTCTCTTTCGGCCGATTCGACCCGCGTAACCGGCGCAGCAAGGTCAATCCCGACGGCTCGATGCCGTTGGCCGAGCATCTTTACGAGCTCCGGAACCGGCTCGTCATCTCGATGGCAGCGATCGCGCTGACCACGATCATCGGTTTCGTCTGGTACAGCCACGGGCTCCTGTGGACCCAGTCGTTGGGCGATCTGCTCCGCGGGCCATACTGCGACCTGCCGCCGGACACCCGGGCCACGCTGACGACCGACGGCGAGTGTCGACTGCTCGCGACCGGTCCGTTCGATCAGTTCATGCTGCGCCTGCAGGTCGCGCTCACCGCGGGCATCGTCCTGGCGTGCCCCATCTGGATCCTCCAGATCTGGCGATTCATCACCCCGGGCCTCAAGAAGAACGAACGCCGCTACGCGGTCAGCTTCGTCTCCGCCGCCAGTGTGCTGTTCGTCGCGGGCGTGGTGTTGGCCTACCTGGTCGTCGCCAAGGCGTTCGAGTTCCTGTTGACCGTCGGCAACGACGTGCAGGTCTCGGCATTGACCGGTGACGCGTACTTCGGGTTCATGCTTCGTCTGCTGATTCTCTTCGGCATCAGCTTCGAGCTCCCGCTGCTCATCATCGCGCTCAACCTCGTCGGCATCCTGACCTACGAGCGACTCAAGCGGTGGCGTCGCGGCCTCATCTTCACGATGTTCGTGTTCGCGGCGATCGTGACGCCGGGCCAGGATCCGTTCACCATGACCGCGCTCGCCTTCGCGTTGACGGTACTGCTGGAGTTCGCGATTCAGGTGGCGCGCCTGCACGACAAACGCAAGGCCAAGCGGGCACCCGACTGGGAGTCGCTGCCCGACGATCAAGCGTCTCCGCTGGGACGGTCGGACGGGCTCGGGGACTCCGATGCGATCGGCCGACCCGGTGCCATCGAGCGCGCCGGTGCGCTCGGCGCGAGCACGGACCGCAAATCCATTCGGACCGACGAGGCATTCGATGACATCCTGTAGGTGATGACCATCGACGACCTCTCGGTTCCGGGGCCACAGTTGGCCGCTTTCAGCGACCGGCTCGGCTTCTCCCTCGACCAGTTCCAGCTCCAGGCGTGCTCCGCCCTCGAACGTGGCCTCGGCGTGCTCGTCTGCGCGCCCACCGGGGCGGGCAAGACGATCGTCGGCGAGTTCGCCGTCTTCCTCGCGCTCGCCCAGGGCACCAAGTGCTTCTACACCACACCGATCAAGGCCCTCAGCAACCAGAAATACCACGACCTCGTCGAGGTGCACGGCGCCGAGAACGTCGGCCTGCTGACCGGAGACAACTCCATCAACTCGTCGGCTCCGGTCGTCGTGATGACCACCGAAGTGCTGCGGAACATGCTGTACGCGGATTCGACCGCGCTGCACGACCTCTCCCACGTGGTGATGGACGAGGTCCACTTCCTTGCCGATCGGTTCCGCGGAGCCGTGTGGGAAGAAGTCATCCTCGGGCTCGATCCGTCGGTCCGAGTCGCGAGCCTGTCGGCGACGGTCAGCAACGCCGAGGAGTTCGGTGATTGGATCACCGCCGTCCGCGGCGATACCGCCGTGATCGTGGACGAACACCGTCCGGTCCCGCTGCACCAGCACATGCTGGTGGGTAACCGGATGTTCGGATTGTTCGACCACAAGCACCCCAAGCAGGTGAATCCAGAGCTCAACCGCCACATCAAACACCGACTGCTGTCCGACGACGCCGTCGGCAACTACCGCGAACGAGTGGCCCGTGAGCGACGGCGCGGCGGCCTCGGCATCTCGCGGCCGCGGATGATCCAGATCCTCGACGAGAACGACCTGCTGCCGGCGATCACCTTCATCTTCTCCCGCAAGAACTGCGACGCCGCGCTCATGCAGTGCCTGCGGTCGGACCTCAATCTGCTCGACGCGTCGCAGGCCGCGGCCGTCGACGCGATCGTCGAGCGCCACCTGACCGAACTCTCGCCCGGCGACGCCGACGTCCTCGGCGTGGACCAGTGGGTCGAGGGGCTCCGGCGGGGTTTCGCGGCGCACCACGCCGGACTGCTGCCGATGTTCCGGCAGGCCGTCGAAGAGATGTTCGTCGCCGGGCTGGTACAGGTGGTGTTCGCGACCGAGACCCTGGCCCTCGGCATCAACATGCCCGCGCGGAGCGTGGTCCTCGAACGCCTGGTGAAGTACAACGGTGAGGCGCATGTCGACCTGACTCCGGGGGAGTACACCCAGCTCACCGGGCGCGCTGGACGACGCGGCATCGACGTCGAAGGGCACGCGGTCGTCGTATGGACCCCCGAGGTGGTGCCCGATCGGGTCGCCGGCCTGGCCGGTGCGCGCACGTTCCCGCTTCGCAGTTCGTTCTCGCCCGAATACAACATGGCGATGAATCTGATCGACCGCCTGGGCGTCGACGGGTCACGCGAACTGCTGCGGCGGTCGTTCGCGCAGTTCCAGACCGACCGCTCGGTGGTCGGACAGGCGCGCCAGCTCGACCGCGCGCGAATGACCCTCCGCAAGGTCGATTCCGAGCTCCAGCAGTCCACCGAGCGCAAGGGGCTGGCCCCCGACGCGTTCCTGCAGTACGTCTCGCTCCGCGAGGACATCAAGCGTCAAGAACGAGCGGCCAAGTTCACTCGGCGCATGCAGGCGTCGGAGGCGGTGTCCGAAGACCTTCTCGCGCTCAAGCCGGGTCACGTGATCGGGCTCAACACCGGACGGCATCGGGGCCTCGCGGTGGTCATCGAACCGGCCAGCATGGACTTGGACCCGAAGCCGTTGGTGATGTGCGAGGACGGCTGGACCGGTCGCGTCGGCGTCCGCGACTTCGTCAACCCGCCCGAGGTGCTCGGCAATCTCCGCATCCCGAAGTCCGCGAACCGGCGCAGCTCGCACGGGCGCCGCGAGATCGTCGGCATGCTCCGGTCGAGCGGGATCGATCGACCGCGCGGACGCAACACCAAGAAACAGAAGTCCACCGAGAGCGACCTGCGGCTCACCGAACTGCGCAACCGACTGCGCAAGCACCCCGTGCACAAGCTCACCGGCATCGACGAACTGCATCGTCTCGCCGAGCGTCGCCACCGACTGATTCGCGACATCAACGACCTCGAACGAGCCGTCGACGAGCGCACCGCGGCCCTGGAGACCGAGTTCGACGCCGTCACCGGAGTGCTCACCGAACTGTCGTATCTGGAGACCGACGAGACGGGCGAGCTGGTCGTCACGCCGACCGGGGCGGTGCTGCGCCGGATCTACTCCGAGAACGATCTCCTCGTGGCCGAGTGCATCCGGGCGGGCATCTGGGACCGGCTGTCGGCCCCCGATCTGGCGGCGGTCGTCTCGACGATGGTCTACGAGTCGCGCCGCGACTCCTACTCGGGCGGCATCGATTCGATGCCGGGCAACAAAGCCCTGCGCGACGCACTGGTCTCGACGGTCCAGGTCTGGGAGGCCACCAATGAGATTCAGGAGCGGCACGGAGTCGTTCAAACACGCGAACCGGATACCGGATTCTGCGTCGCCGTCGGCGCCTGGGCGGCCGGTCGGTCGTTGCGCGAAGCCCTGCTCGCCGCCGCCGAGCGCGGGCAGATGCTCTCACCTGGAGACTTCGTGCGGTGGAATCGCCAGGTCATCGACCTGCTGGAGCAGGTGCGCGGGAGCGTCGACCCCGATGCTCCGCTCGCCTCCGCTGCGCGCCGTGCTGTCAAGGGCATCCGACGAGGAGTCGTGGCTTCCGAATTGGACGCTGACACTGCTGTAACGTGACAGCGGCCAGCGCTTACGGGGCAATTGTTGAGGAGGAAGGCGCGAGATGACGAACGGTGACGAGCCCACCAACCCGGTGAACCCGCCGGAGGAGAAGACGACGGTGGTGCAGCGCCCGGATTCGTCGCAGAGCCCCGCCAACGCGGACGGCAACCAGTCCGCCGCTGCGGCAACGCAGGTCGGCCAGCAGGCGCCGAATCAGCCCGTCCCCCCGCAGAACCCCTGGCAGCAGGGACAGGCCGGTGGCTTCTCGGCACCGCAGCCGCAGTACGGCCAGCCCGCCCAGCAGCAGTTCGGGCAACCCCAGCAGCAGTTCGGGCAACAGCAGCCTGCGTTCGGCCAGCCCGACTACTCCCAACAGCAGTTCGGTCAGGCTCCGCCTCAGCCGGGCCAGTTCGGTCAGACACCGCAGGGCGCACCCGCCTACGGTCAGTCGGTTCCGGGGCAACAGCAGTTCGGTCAGCAACCGTTCGGTCAGCAACCGACGGGCGATCCCACGCTGAACCCGTACGCTCCTGCCGCACAGCCGGCCAAGAAGAATGTCGGCAAGCTGGTCGGCATCGGTGCGGGTCTTCTCGCGATCATCGCCGCCGTCCTTGCGATCACCGCGTTCTGGCTTCCCGGATGGGCGGGCAAGGATCTCAACCAGACTGCGGTGCAGGACGGCGCCACCAAGATCCTGACCGATCCGGAACCGGAGGGCTACGGACTCAAGGACGTGACGGACGTCGAGTGCCCCAGCGGCCAGAAGGTCGAGGCAGGCGCCACGTTCACCTGCTCCCTGAAGGTCAACGGTGAGAACAAGCACGTCACCATCACCATCAAGGACAGCGACGGGACCTACGAGGTCTCACGTCCGACCAACTGAACCTTGAACGCCCGTCAGGCCCGGCCTCGTGCCGGGCCTGACTGCTGTTCGGGGGACGGGGACTCGACGATCCCGTTCCGGACAGTCACGCCCACCCGAGTGCCGCGCCCAGGCGGCCGATGCTCGCGTCGATCCCCAGTTCTTCGACGAGGGCGTCGAGTCCCGCGGGATCGGCCGGTGCCGCGGGGAGGACGTCGGACTCGCGGCTGTCGATCGTGTCGGCGTCGGTCCGGACGGCGACCACCACCCGCGCCGCCGACAGGTACTCCTTCGAGTTCTGGATCGAGTTGCGCGCTCGCGCCGGTACCGCGGACTTGTCGTCGTAGGCGGCCGCTTCCAGCGCATCGAGCGATGCGAACTGGGTGAGCAGCTTGGCTCCGGTCTTCTCACCGATGCCGGGAACGCCGGGCAGTCCGTCGGATGGATCGCCGCGGAGCATCGACATCTCGGCGTAGGCCACTCCCGCACGTTCGGCGGGGACACCGTACTTCTCCGCGACCTCTTCCGGACCCATCAATTCGGCCTTCGCCAGCCCACGGCCCACATACAGCACCCGAACCGGAACGGGGTCGTCGGCGACCACCTGGAGCAGGTCTCGATCGCCGCTCACCACGAGGACGTCGTCGACGGCCTCGTGGAAGGCCAGCGTGCCGATCACGTCGTCGGCCTCGCAGCCCTCTGCGCCGGAGGTCGCGATCCCCGCACAGCGCAACACGTTCAGGATCATGTCGACCTGCGGGGTCAGGGTGTCGGGGACCTCTTCGGCGCCGTCGCCGGCCTCGGCCACCCGGTGCGCCTTGTACGACGGAATCAGATCGGTGCGAAACTTGGGTCGCCAGGCCAGATCCAGGCACACCACCAGGCGTGTCGGCTGATGCGTGGAGACCAGGGCCGCGATGGTGTCGACGAACCCGCGGACGGCGTTGACGGGTCTGCCGTCGGGTGCCGTCATCTTCTCCGGCAGCGCATAGAACGAACGAAACCACAGACTTGCTCCGTCGAGGAGCATCACCGATCCGGTCATGTGAACAGCCTTCCACAGGGGTGAAATAATCTGGTGGCATGGCCACCAGATTCTCGTCCGACGTGTACGCCCGGCGCCTGCAGCGCGCCGCCGAATTGACCCGCGACGCTGGATTCGATGCGATCGTCGTCGGCACCGGTCCCGACTTCCGGTACCTCACCGGTTCGGACGCCGAGACCTTCGAACGCCTGACGGCGCTGGTGATTCCGGCGAGCGGCGCGGTGCGAGTGGTGACCGCGCGACTCGAACTCGCATCGTTGCGCGAGTCGGCCATCGGCGATCTGGGCCTGGAGGTCGCCGACTGGGTCGACGGCGACGATCCGTATGCACTGGCGCTGGCCGGTCTGGGCGACGACGCGAAGCTCGCAGTGTCCGACGCACTGCCCGCGCTGCACCTGGTTCCCCTCGGGGATCGGACATCCGTCGCGCCGCAACTGGCCACCCCCGTCCTCCGGGAACTGCGCATGATCAAGGACGACGCCGAGCTCGCTGCGCTGCGCCGCGCCGGGGCCGCGATCGACCGAGTCCATGCCCGCATGGGTGAGTTCTTGAAGCCGGGACGCACCGAAGCCGCCGTGGCCGCAGACATCGACGCCGCGATCCGCGCCGAGGGACATGACCTCGCCGAGTTCATCATCGTCGGCTCCGGCCCGAACGGCGCCGACCCGCACCATGAGCACTCGGCCCGCGAGATCCAGGCCGACGACATCGTCGTGATCGATATCGGGGGACCGGTACACCCCGGCTACAATTCCGATTCCACACGCACCTACTGCTTCGCCGCTCCGCGACCCGACATCGCCGAGGCCTATGCGGCCCTGGAACGCGCACAGGCCGCGGCGGTCGCCGCGGTCCGTCCCGGAGCGACCGCGGAGAGCATCGATGCCGCGGCGCGCGAGATCCTCGTCGACGCGGGCCTCGGCGACAAGTTCATCCATCGCACCGGCCACGGCATCGGGCTCTCGGTGCACGAGGAGCCGTACATCGTCGCGGGCAACCACGACGTCCTCCGCGAAGGCATGGCCTTCAGCGTCGAACCCGGCGTGTACTTCGCAGGCGACTGGGGCGCCCGCATCGAGGACATCGTGATCGTGACGAGCGACGGGTGCGAGCCGGTCAACACCCGCCCCCACCACCTGGTGATCCTCCCGGGCTAACCGCTCGCCTCGGAGACGACCGTCTCGAACATGTTCGCCGACCCCATCGCTCGCGCGATGTCCATCTCGATGACGACCCGGCGCGGATTCGCCTTGGGCTGTCGGTAGCGGGCCGCGTAACGGGCTTCGGCGTCGGCGACAGACTCCGCGTCCCGCCGCACGACCACCGGCCCTTCGAGGGTGAGCCATCGCGGTCCGTCGACGTGCGTCAGGGCCGCGTACGCGCCGCGCTCCGCGTTCCGGACCTTCTGCGAGCCGTCGAACGTGATGACGCGCGCCTTTGCCGCGTCGGCGTCGAACGTCAGGCCTACCGCCACCACGTGCGGGGTGCCGTCCGCGCGCAAGGTCGTGAGACTCGCGAGGTGGTACTCCGACAGCATGCGGTGGGCTTCTGCGGACAGGTCTGCGACGGTGCGGCTCATGCCGGTAACGGTATCGACGGTCGCGAGGTCGCGGCTACCCGCGTGACCCGTCGGTGCCGCGGAGACGGAATACTGGCAGTCGTGGGAACAATCGTAGTCTTCGGCGGACGCAGCGAGATCGGCGTCGCCACCGCAGCACGCCTGGCGAACGGCAACCGCGTGGTCTTGGCGGCGCGCCGCCCCGACGACCTCGCGGAGCAGACCGCGCAACTGCTCGACGCCGGTGCGACTGCCGTCGACGCAGTCGCCTTCGACGCCGACGACATCGCGTCGCATCCGCCGCTGATCGACGCCCTGTTCGCCGGTTCCGAGTCCATCGACGTCGCGATCATCGCGTTCGGCATCCTCGGTGACGCCGCACGCGCCGAGACCGATGTGGAACACGCCCTGCAGATCGCGCATACCGACTACTACGCGCAGATCAGCGTCATGACGCCCCTCGCCGTGGCGCTGCGCGAGCAGGGGAGCGGCACCATCATCGCGTACTCGTCGGTGGCGGGCGTTCGCGTCCGACGTGCCAACTACGTCTACGGATCCACCAAGGCCGGCCTCGACGGCTACGCCAGCGGGCTGGCCGACGCGCTCCACGGGTCGGGCGTGCATCTGCTTCTGGCCCGACCCGGGTTCGTGATCGGCGAGATGACGCGGGAACTGATGGCGTCCGGGGTGAAGCCCGCGCCGTTCTCGCGGACCGCCGATCAAGTGGCCGACGCCGTCGCCAAGGCCTACCGCAAGGGCAAGGGCGAGGTCTGGATCCCCGGTGTCCTCCGACCGATGTTCTTCGGGATGCGCCTGCTGCCGCGCGCCGTCTGGCGTCGGCTTCCGCGTTAGTCCGCGCTGAGACCTGGTCGGTCCGCGCGAGCCCACGGCGAACTCGCGTCGAAGATGAAGCCCTGCGGCGCCAGGACGCGGACCACGGTCTCCGCAACGCCCTCGGTGAGGTCGGG
Organism: Gordonia sp. (in: high G+C Gram-positive bacteria); assembly: GCF_012515855.1. Taxonomy (GTDB): domain Bacteria; phylum Actinomycetota; class Actinomycetes; order Mycobacteriales; family Mycobacteriaceae; genus Gordonia. Next base: position 53,907 of record NZ_JAAYXO010000204.1, on the reverse strand, counting down.
GATCAGGATCTCCGACGCCGCGGTGAAGTGCACGGGCGTCCCGATGGCCGCGGCGTACCGGGCCTGCAGGACCGTGAGGCGCCGGTGTTCGGTCACCGCTCCCAGTAGGACGCGACCGTCCGCCTGCCCGAACCACCCGACGGCGGGCCCTTCGACGGGCTCCGCGAGTGCGGCCAGCGGCGAGGTGCTGTCCCCGCTGTCCGCGACTTCCGTGTCCGACCCGGTCGTACTCAATCCCGCCTCCCGCAGCCGATCGCCGAAGCTCTCCGCGTGGACGTCCGCGATTCCGTAGACGAGCAGGTGTGCGTGCGCGGCGATCTCGATCCGACCGTCGCCGAACTCCTCGACCGCCAGAGCCAGCAGCTCGAGGGCTTCTGCCTCGATCCGCCGATCGGCCAGCCTCACGCGCGCGACGAGTCGGTCGCCTGGATTCTGCATCCCTCCAGAGTAAGTCCTGCCACAGGGGCGGGACTCGGGAGCAAAACCGGCGTCCCGCGCGTTGACTGAAGAGAACGCACCGCTGCGCCTTCGACGACGATGCTGTGGACGCGCGGACGATGCCAGAGAGGACCTGATATGCGCTACATCTTCGTCGGCTACGTGGTGGCCGAGATCGCAGCCTTCTGGGCGATGTTCCATTTCCTCGGTTTCGGCTGGGCTCTGCTCATCACGCTCGCCGCCACCGGCCTGGGCTATGTGATGCTCGCTCGCCGCGCACGCCACCTCGGAACCGACGTCCGCAAGGCGATGCGCCAGGAGATCGCCCCGGGCAAACCGCTGACCGACTCCGCGCTGTTCGGCGTCGCCGCGATGCTGACGATTCTGCCTGGCGTGGTCTCGACCGTCGTCGGTCTGATCCTGATGGCGCGACCGGTGCGGAAGCTGCTGAGTCCCGTCGTCGCCGCGACCGCGACCCGTCGAGCCACCCTGATGGCCGACCAGCTGACGGTGGTCAACATCGGCGGTCGTCCCGCGGGCGGTCGCGGATTCGGCTTCGGCGAGCACGAGTACATCGACGGCACCGTCGACGGCGTGGTCGTCGACACCACCGTCCGCAACCCCGACGGATCCGTCTTCGTCGATCTGCCCAAGCTGCCGCGCGCCGCGGGGGAGTGAATCGCGGGGGACCGCTCACGGCCCCGTAGGGGCCGAATGCGTTGCTGCCACGCCGACGTGAGCAAGGTGACGGGCGGACCCGGCGGAATGTCTGGGAGAATGGCCGACGTGACGACGCAGCTGCTCCTCGGAGGCATGGTCTACTCCTCGCCGGCAACCCCCGATGCCACGGCGATGGCGGTGACCGACGGAACGGTGGTGTGGGTCGGGTCCGACGACGTCGGACGCGCCCTGCACCCGGACGCGGAGGTCGTCGACCTGCAGGGCAGGTTCGTGAGCCCCGCATTCGTCGACTCGCACGTGCATCTCACCGACACCGGCATCGCGCTCGGCGGCCTCAACCTGACCGGCGCCACGAGCCGCACCGACTGCCTCCGACAGCTGGCCGAGTACCTGGCAGGTAACGACGACGAACTCGTCTGGGGTCTCGGATGGGACGCGTCGGCCTGGGCGGCCGACGTCGCGGGCGAAGACATGCCGCCCACCACCTCCGATATCGACGCTGTCGCAGGCGGCCGCGCCGTGTACCTCGCACGGATCGACGAGCACTCCGCGGCCGCGTCGAGCGCCCTGCGCCGCCTGGTCCCCGGACTCGACGCCGAACACGGCTACTCGCCCGAGCAGCCGCTGGTCGCCGACGCCCACCATCGCGTCCGGGCCACCGCCCGCAACCTCCTGAGCGCCTCGGCGCGAAGTCGGGCACAGCTCCTGGCGCTCGACCACGCGGCCTCCCGCGGCGTGGTCGCGGTCCACGAGAGCGGCGGCCCCGACATCAGCGGCATCGACGACTTCCGGTCGATCGCCGACATCGACCACGGCGTCGCCGTGCGTCGCTACTGGGGCGAGGCCGCGGCCTCCACCGATGAGGTCGCCGACATCCTCGCCCGCACCGGAGCCGACGCGATCGGCGGCGACCTCTTCGTCGACGGGGCACTCGGTTCGCACACCGCCTGGCTGTGCGAGCCGTACACCGACTGGACCAGTACCAGCGGCGTCAGCTACCTGTCCGAGCAGGTGATCCTCGACCACCTCCGGGCCACCACACAGGCACGCGTGCAGGCCGGCTTCCACATGATCGGCGACGCCGCCGCGGCCGCCGTCGCATCCGCACTCGAGGTGCTGGCGGCCGAACTCGGGACCCCGGCTCTCGCCAGTTGCGTCCACCGCCTCGAACACGCCGAGATGGTGACTCCCGAGCAGGCGGAGATCTTCGCTCGCTGCGGCGCCGTCGCCAGCATGCAGCCACTGTTCGATGCCGCGTGGGGCGGCGCAGACGACCTGTACGCCAAGCGGCTCGGCGAGCGCGGCGGTTCCCTGAACGACTTCGCGATGCTGGCCAAGGCCGGAGTGGCACTGGCCTTCTCGAGCGATTCCCCGGTGTGCGCCATCGACCCGTGGGCGACGGTTCGCGCCGCCGCGCATCACCGCACCGCGACCAGTTCCATCTCGCCGCGCGCGGCCTTCGCGGCATCGACGCGCGGCGGTTGGCGAGCGGCAGGCATCAACGACGGCGTCACCGGGACCCTGGTGCCCGGCGCTCCAGCGCACTACGCGGTGTGGGACGTCGACGAATTGGTGGTGGCGGCGTCCAGCGAAGGCGTCCAGCGCTGGTCGACCGATCCGCGCTCCCGGGTGCCCGCGTTGCCCGACGTGTCCCCGGACGCGAAGCTGCCGGTCTGCGTGGAGACGGTGTCCGCCGGCCGAACCATCTTCCGTCGCGCGTGAGCACCTCGACGTCCGTGGCCGATCCGGTCGACCGCGATACCTCCGAGCCGTCGTTCGCGGTCACCTGGTGGCACCGGGTGATCGTCGCCGCTGCGGCGGGCGGCCTGATGTACGCGACCTTCCCGCCGAACCGGTACGTCTGGTGGCTGGCACCGATCGCGCTCGGCTTGCTGTACGCGGCGATGACCGTCGGACGACCGTCGACCCGCAGCAATGCGGGCTCGGGATTCGTCTTCGGCCTCGCGTTCTTCGTGCCGCTGCTGCCGTGGATCGGCGAGTACGTCGGCCCCCTGCCGTGGCTGGCACTGGCGGTCGTGATGGCGCTGTACACCGCGCTGTTCGGCGCCCTGGCGTCGGTGACGATGCGTCTGCGGTTCCGGCCCCTGTGGTTCGCTCTCAGCTGGGTCACGATCGAGGCGATCCGCTCGGCTTTCCCCTTCGGCGGGTTCCCCTGGGGCAATACCGCATTCAGTCAGGTGGAGGGCTGGTACCTGCCGCTGACATCCGTGATCGGCGCGCCGGGAGTCTCGGGCGTCATCGCATTGAGCGGGGCTGCCGCCGCTGCCTTCGTGATCACCCTGATCGGTCGGAGCCGCTCCGTGCTTCGCTCGACGACGGCCGGCCTCGCCCTCGCCGCCGTGGTGCTTCCGCTGGCCGTCGGCGGCATCCTCGCGGTGACCGGAAGCCCGTTGACCTCGACAGTCGGCGAGCGCGAGATCGCGGCGATCCAGGGCAATGTACCGCGCCTCGGCCTCGACTTCGCGGCCCAACGCCGCGCCGTGCTCGACAATCACGTTCGGCAGACATTGCGGATGTCGGCCGAAGTGATCGACGGCAGCCGTCCGCAACCCGACATGGTCCTGTGGCCGGAGAACGCCGCCGATGCGCCACCGACCGTCTACCAGGACTCGGCGGACAGCATTCGCGCCGCGGTCACCGCGGCGCGCGCACCGATCGCGTTCGGCACGTGGATTCCGAACGAGGGCGGCGGCGCGTCGAACTCGATCCTCCTGTGGGGCGAGACCGACGGCTTCGGCGATCCGGAGCCGTCCGGTCGCTACGACAAGCACATCATCCAACCGTTCGGCGAGTACCTGCCCTGGCGCGACTTCTTCCGGCTGTTCTCCTCGTACGCCGACCGGGCGGGCGACTTCCGTCCCGGCACCGGTCCCGCCGTCCTCACGGTGCCGACGCGCGACGGTGAGGTGACGATGGGTGTCGCCACGTGCTGGGAGGTCGCCTTCGACCGGGCCGCGCAGCAGTCGATCCGCGAAGGCGCGGAGTTCCTGTTCGTCCCGACCAACAATGCGACCTTCGGCAAGACCGACATGACTTACCAGCAACTGGCGATGTCTCAGGTGCGGGCCGTCGAGACCGGCCGCAGCGTGGTGGTCGCGGCGACCAGCGGGGTCAGTGCGCTGGTGGCACCGGATGGATCACTGATCTCCAGCAGCGAGATCTTCACTCCGGACATCCTGCAATCGAGCATCCAGATGCGTTCCGGGGAGACCCTGGCGGTCCGCTTCGGACCCTGGCCTCAGCGCCTGGTGATCCTCGTGACCGCCATCGCTTTTTTGTACGCGCTGGGTCGACGCACTAGCCTCGATATGTTCACCGGTCGGAGGGTACCGGTCACGGAGAAGGAGCACGATGGCCAGCAGGCTTCCTGAATCCCGCCTCGTCGGCGCGGACGGCGAAGGCGCCCTTGTCGTCATTCCGACGTTCAACGAGCGCGAGAACCTCCCGGTCATCGTCGACCGGCTGCTCACCGCGCAGACGGCGATTCACGTGTTGGTGGTCGACGATTCCAGCCCCGACGGGACCGGCGACGTCGCCGATCAGTTGGCGGCCGACGATGCCGCCGGACGCATCCACGTGATGCACCGAACCGTCAAGGACGGACTGGGCAAGGCATATCTGGCGGGCTTCGCGTGGGGACTCGAGCGCGACTACGCCGTCATCGTCGAGATGGACGCCGACGGCAGCCACGCGCCCGAGCAGCTGCACCGACTGCTCGATGCGATCAAAGACGGCGCCGACCTGGTCATCGGTTCGCGCTACGTGCCGGGTGGCCAGCTCGTCAACTGGCCCAAACGTCGGGAGTTCCTGTCCAAGGGCGCCAACACCTACGCGCGCCTGGCTCTCGGTGCGAAGGTGAAGGACATCACCGCGGGCTACCGCGCGTTCCGCCGCGAGGTGCTGGAGAAGATCGGCCTCGACCAGGTGGAGTCGGCGGGCTACTGCTTCCAGATCGACCTGGCGTGGCGCTCCTTGCAGAACGGTTTCACCATCCGCGAGGTGCCCATCACGTTCACCGAACGGGCGATCTGCGAGTCGAAGATGGACGGCGGCGTGATCGCCGAATCGTTCCTCAACGTCGCCCGATGGGGCATCGCAGGCCGGCTGGCCAAATTTGCCAGAAAGTAGACCTTTCGCCAAGAACGAGACAGGTCGCCAGCAGTAAACACGACCGGCAACGTACAGATCGGCCCCGGGAGATGCTCCCGGGGCCGATCTGTGTTCTCAGCCTGTGCCTGACGCCAGGGTCAGGCGCCGCCGCCGCGGCGACGCTGCTTCAGCAAGTCGAGGCGTTCGGTGAGCAGCACTTCGAGCTCGTCCTCGGAACGACGCTCCAGCAGCATGTCCCAGTGCGTGCGCGGGGGCTTGCCCTTCTTCTCCTCGGGGGCGCCACCCTCGAGCAGCTTGCCCTCCATGCCGTTCTTGCACGGCCAGGTGCCGGGGATCTCCGCTTCGTCGGCGAAAGGGATGTCGAAGATCTCGCCGTTGTCGGTGCGGTACTGGACGAGCCGACGCGGGGCGAGGTCGTGGTCGCGGTCGGTCTCGTAGCTAACCGCTCCGAGCCGGCTACCACGTAGAACTCGATCAGCCATGAAGTCTTCCTCTCAAACGGTCGGGTAACAGAACCATTCTACGCGGTCCGCGCGTCTGCGAGACTGACGCGGTACCGTCTCCTTTGTGTCCGAGCCCGTGTCCGAACCGACTTCCCGCCAACGCCCGTACGCGTGCGCCTGGTGCGGACGGCAGATGGTCGACTCCGAACGGGGTCGCAGGCGCAAGTACTGCAAGCGGTCGTGCCGCCAACGCGCCTATGAACAGAGAACGCTCGTCGAGGGCACGGCTATTCCCGAGGACGCGATAATCTTGAGTCCCACCGAGGCCGAGGGCCTCGGGGACCGGATGTTTCTGCTGCGCTGTGCCGCCGAGGATCTCTCGACGGCCATCGGGGAGAAGGCCGATCAGGACACCCTCGAGGAGTTGGCCGCCGAACTGCTGAAGCTGGCGCACGAAGCGGAACGACTCCGCTGAACCGGCGCGGGATCGCACCGGCGAGATTCACGTCACCGCCCTCGGTATCGGAATCCCGTGACCGCGAGTCACTAAGATCAATCAACGTGAACGACGAACGCCATCCCAGCGAGCGCGACGCCGTAGCCGTACCCCCGTCGGCGCTGCACCGTGCGAGCGAACTGCTGGCGCGGACCGACGAGAGCCAGGCCGCCGTTCGTGCGGCCCGTCTGGCTCGTAAACTCGCGCCCGGCGAGAACCGACTGGCTCCCGGCGACCGGACCTCGGACCGCGTGGCGCGCCTGCTGAACGACGTCCGTCCCGATCGCCCGAGCGCGGTGCGTGATCTGGGGCTGGCGTCGGTGGCGGTCTGGCAGTCGATGGTGGAGCGCCGTCGCCCCGAACCCTCCGGGCCCGTCCACGCGACGATTCTGTTCACCGATCTCGTCGGCTTCTCGTCCTGGGCGCTGCGTGCGGGCGACGACCAGGTCCTCGACCTCCTCCGCCGGGTCAACGCTGCCACCGAGCAGGTGATCAGCGCGCACCACGGACAGGTGGTCAAGACGCTGGGCGACGGCACCATGGCGGTGTTCGTCGACGCGGCAGCAGCCATTGCGGCCGCCCACGAAGCCGTGGGCGCCGTCAGCGCGATCGTGGTCGGCGACTTCCGTCCGGCGTTGCGCGCGGGTCTGCACACCGGAACTCCGCGGGCGGTCGGCGACGACTTCATCGGGGTCGACGTGAACGTCGCCGCGCGTGTGTGTGACGCGGCGGGAGGCGGTGAGGTGCTCGCGAGCGACGCCGCGCTGGCACAGGTCGACATCGACGATTTTCTCGTCCGGCGGCGGCGCTTCCGCGCCAAGGGCGTCCCGAAGGAGCTTCAGGTCTTCCGCGTGCTGCCCCGCTACAGCGATCCCCGATAGCCGCGGCCTCGATATCTCATGCCGTTCGACGACGACGAACTCGACGAGTTCTACCGGCGGATCGAATCGCGGACGGCTGCAGCCAACGCCAAGCCTCGTAAACGCAAGCGGGCGGTTCCGCAGGTGCAGTTCTCGTGCCCCACACCGGAGAAGATCGCCTACCCGACCCTGGCTGCGGTCACCGGCGCGATTCTGGCGATTGCTCGGCAGTCGCAGAGCCGTCCGTCGTTGCGGTCGTACGAGTGCGTCTGCGGGTCGTGGCACTTGACCAGCGCCGTCCCCAGACCGCCGCAGAAGCACTGAGAGCAGAGTCGCTGAGATACAGACAGCGCTGAATCTCCGCTGAAACAACGACGCCCGACGGAGAATCCGTCGGGCGTCGTTGTTGGCTGGTGCCGGGGACTATGCCGCGCCGAGCACTGCGATCGGCGAGTTGCCGAGCTGCATGGTCAGGCGCTGGCTCGCGCTCTGGTTCATTCGCTCAGACACGAGGTGAGCGAGGTTACGAATCCTGGACGCAAAGGTCGAACTGGTGCGAATACGCATCGTGGAACCCTCTCCGCTAGTTTCTGTCCATTCATTTGTAACCTAACGTCCAGCTGAAGTCAAGCTCCATTCCGCTCTCGTTCACTTTCCGTTCACCTTCGACAGCTTGGGTTTACTTTCGGTCAGTCCACCAGTGACGCAAGTCGCTCGATCTCCGCTGTCGAGCCCGCGGAGACCAGCATCGTCGTGACGCCGGCCTTCTCCCATACCTTGATCTGCTCGCGCACGTGGCTCTCGTCGCCGACGATCGCGGAGTCGTCGACCACCGCATCGGGGATGATCCGCGCGGCCTCGTCCTTGCGGTCGGAACGAAACAGCGCGGTCACCTCGTCGACCACATCGCTGTAGCCCATCCGGCGGTACACCTCCGCGTGGAAGTTGGTGTCCTCGCTGCCCATGCCGCCCATGTACAGGGCCAGGAACGGCTTGATGGCGGCGTAGGCGGCGTCCCGGTCGTCGGTCAGCACGATCTGCGCCACGGCCGCGACCTCGAACGTCTCACGGGTGTGGCGTGCGCCTGCGCGGGCGAAGCCCTCGTCGAGCCACGCGTTGTACTGGTCGGCCATCCGCGGCGTGAAGAACAGCGGCAGCCAGCCGTCGGCGATCTCCGCGGCCAAGGCGATGTTCTTCGGCCCCTCGGCGCCGAGGAAGATCGGGATGTCATTGCGCAGCGGGTGCACAATCGACTTCAGCGGCTTGCCCAGGCCGGTCGCATCGTCGTCGGCCAGCGGCAACGGGTAGTGCGGCCCGGCGTTCGTCACCGGCGCCTGCCGGGCCCAGACCTGGCGCATGATGTCGATGTACTCGCGGGTGCGTGCCAGCGGCTTGGCGAACTTCTGTCCATACCAGCCCTCGACCACCTGCGGACCGGAGACGCCCAGCCCGACGATGTGTCGACCGCCCGACAGATGATCGAGCGTCTGCGCAGCCATCGCGCACGCGGTCGGTGTGCGCGCCGACAGCTGGAGGACGGAGGTGCCGAGTCGTACGCGCTCGGTCTCGCTGCCGTACCAGGCGAGGGGAGTGTAGGCGTCCGACCCCCACGCCTCGGCCGTGTAGACGGCGTCGAACCCCGACCGATCGGCGGCGGCCACCAGTTCGCGGTGATTCGCGGGCGGCTGTGCGCCCCAGTACCCAAGTTGCAGACCAAGTTTCATGTCACGAGGCTATCGATCGTCCCGCCGTGTCGACAGGGTAAGCCGGTTTTCAGTCATTCCGTCCGCGGCCGAGGGGAAAGGGTTGGAGAACGCACCGCGTCCCGCCGGAGACGAGCTCCGACGGGACGCGGTGGAACGGGATTCGAGTGACGATCAGCCGTGCAGATCGAACCGATCGGCGTCCATGACCTGTGCCCACGCCTGGACGAAGTCGTCGACGAACTTGCCGGTCGCGTCGTCGGAACCGTAGACCTCGGCCAGCGCCCGCAGCTGCGAGTTGGAGCCGAAGACCATGTCGGCCCGCGAGGCGGTCCACTTCTGGTCTCCGCTAGCGAGGTCGGTGCCGACGTACGAGCCGTCGGACGCCTCGGCCCACGCGGTGTCCATGTCGAGGAGGTTCACGAAGAAGTCGTTCGACAGGACCTCCGGACGATCGGTCAGCACACCGTGCTGCGACGCACCGTGGTTGGCGCCCAACACGCGGAGTCCACCGACCAGCGCCGTCATCTGCGGCGCCGTGACGCCGAGCAGCTGGGCACGGTCCACGAGCAGGTACTCGGCCGGAATCGGAGCATCAGCGGCCAGGTAGTTGCGGAACCCGTCCCAACGCGGCTCCATCACCGTGAAGGAATCGACGTCCGTGTCCTCCTGCGACGCATCGGTGCGCCCCAGCGAGACCGGAACCTCGACGGTGTGACCGGCCGCCGCAGCGGCCTTCTCGACCGCCGCCGCGCCGCCCAGGACGATCACGTCGGCCACCGAGACCTTCTTGGCGCCGGACTCGGCGTTGAACGCCTCCGCGACGCCCTCCAGAACCGTGAGCGCCTTCTCCAGCTCGGCGGGCTCGTTGACGGTCCAGCTGCGCTGCGGCTCCAGACGAACGCGTCCACCGTTGGCGCCGCCGCGCTTGTCACTGCCGCGGAACGATGCCGCCGACGCCCACGCCGTCTTGACCAGCTGAGCCACCGTCAGTCCCGAGTCCAGGATCTGCCGCTTGATCGCCTTGGCATCGGCGGCGTCGATCTGCTCGTAGTCGGCCGCAGGCACCGGATCCTGCCAGATCAGCTCCTCGGAGGGCACCTCGTTGCCGAGGTAGCGCGACAGCGGACCCATGTCGCGGTGGGTCAGCTTGAACCATGCACGCGCGAAGGCGTCGGCGAACTCGTTGGGGTTCTCCAGGAACCGGCGCGAGATCTTGCCGTACGCCGGGTCTTCGCGCAGCGCGATGTCGGTGGTGAGCATCATCGGCTGGTGGCGCTTGTCCGGGTCGCCCGCGTCGGGCACGCTCGTGCTGCCCGCGTTGTCCTTCGGGCGCCACTGCGTGGCGCCGCCCGGGCCGGTGTACGTCTCCCACTCGTAGCCGTAGAGGGTCCAGAAGAAGTTGTTGTCCCAGGTGACCGGAGTGCTGTTCCAGGCGCCTTCGATGCCGGAGCTGATCGCGTCCACACCGACTCCGGTCTGGTACGAACCCTTCCAACCGAGGCCCATGTCCTCCAGCGGAGCGTCCTCGGGGAGCGGTCCGACGTACTCGTCGGCGACGGCCGCACCGTGCGTCTTGCCGAACGTGTGGCCGCCGGCGATGAGGGCGACGGTCTCCTCGTCATCCATCGCCATGCGGGCAAAGGTCTCGCGGATGTCGACGGCCGCCTTCAGCGGATCGGGGTTGCCGTTCGGGCCCTCGGGGTTGACGTAGATCAGACCCATCTGGACGGCTGCGAGCGGATTGTCGAGGTCGCGCTCGCCGGTGTACCGCTCATCGTCGAGCCAGGTGGTCTCCGGACCCCAGTAGACCTCTTCCGGCTCCCACTTGTCGGTGCGACCACCGGCGAAGCCGAAGGTCTTGAAGCCCATCGACTCCAGGGCAACATTGCCTGCGAAGATGATCAGGTCGCCCCACGACAGCTTGTTGCCGTACTTCTTCTTGATGGGCCACAGCAGACGACGTGCCTTGTCCAGGCCTGCGTTGTCCGGCCAGCTGCTCAGCGGGGCGAAGCGCTGCATGCCGTGGCCGCCGCCGCCGCGGCCGTCGGCCACGCGGTAGGTACCCGCCGAGTGCCAGGCCATCCGAATGAAGAGGGGACCGTAGTTGCCGTAGTCGGCGGGCCACCACGGCTTGGAGTCGAGCATGAGACTTTCGATGTCGCGTCGAACGGCGACGAGGTCGAGCGACTCGAAGGCCTCGGCGTAATCGAAGTCGGCGCCCATCGGGTTGCCTTCTGCCGGGTTCTCGGCCAGGAGTTTGAGGTTGAGCTGCTTGGGCCACCAGTCACGGTTGCCGCCACCCTCGGACGGAGAAGCCATCTGGCCCCCGTGTACCGGGCAGCCGGTTGCTTGCGATGCGGGCTGTTGGTCGGACACTTCAGTTCCTTTCGGTGAACGAACTCGGGTTGACGATCAGTTACTACGTGTCGCGCGGCCGGGATCCTCCGGTTCACGCGGGGTGTGGTCGGGCGCGCTGGGGTCTGTCGCGCTGGGGACGACTGCGGTCGCGTCGCCCGCGGTGCACTCGGGGCACACGCCCCAGTAGATGACTTCGGCCTCGTCGATGGCGAAGCCGTAGTCGGTTGATGCGTGCAGGCACGGGGCCTCGCCGACCGCGCAGTCGACGTCACGGACGGTGCCGCACACCCGGCAGACCAGGTGGTGATGGTTGTCCGCGATGCGGGTCTCGTACAGGGAGACATGGCCGGACGGCTGGATTCTGCGAATGAGCCCGGCGTCGGTCAGTGCGTGCAGAACGTCGTAGACGGCCTGCCGCGAGACCCCCGGCAGCTCCTGCCGTGCTGCCGCCAGGACCTCTTCGGTCTCCGCGTGCGGGTGAGCGTCGAGGACGGCCAGCACAGCGAGACGAGGCCGGGTGACTCGCAATCCGGCATCTCGAATGCTTGCGCTGTGATCTCTGGCGGCCATGACACCACTCTACATGCTTTTTGGACTCAGTCCAGTTTTATGTGGATTCGCCGTCTGATTGAAGTTCGCTACGGCGAGCGCCGCCGGAGTCGTGCTCGGCGGGGCCAGGAAGTCCCGCGGGCCGTACTGCATCATCGCGTCGACGACCTGCTGGGTGACTCCGGCGCGCAGCAGGTCCGGGATCACCCGGCCGGTCACCTGGAAGTAGTCCCACTCGGGCGCGACCTCCTGCCGTTTCGCCTCGTCGAACCAGTCGCTGAAGCAGAAGGCGTCATGCGAGAGCGCGATCTGATTCGCGTAGCCCTTGTCGATCAACGCCATCAACGTGGCGAAGCGATCGGAGTAGGGGAGCAAGACGTCGAGCCCGAACCGGTCGAGACCGAGAATCGAGCCGGCATCGGCGACCCGCATCAGGTAGTCGAGGTCTGTGGTGTCGCCGCAGTGCCCGATCTGAACGCGTGTCAGGTCGACGCCCTCCTCCGCCAACACTCGCTGCGCCACCAGACCCGACTTGGTGTGCGGATTGGTGTGCACGATGACCGGCGCCCCCGTGGCGACCGCGGCACGTCCGACCGCTCGCATCACCCGCTCCACGCCGGCGCTGAGACCTTCGGCTTCGATCGCACAGAAGAGGAAGCCCGCCTTGATCCCGGTATCGCCGACACCGACCGTCAGATCTCGAATGAACGCCGTGTCGAGGGGGTCCGGACCGTCGAACCCCAGCGCCGGACCGGTGTAGTGGAACTGAAACGGGAGGTCGTGGAAGGTGTACAGCCCCGTCGCCAGCACGATGTTCACCTCGACCTGCGCCGCGACCTTCGCGACGCGCTCGACGTTACGTCCGAGGCCTGCCACGGAGACGTCCAGCAGGGTGTCCACGCCGGCCGTCTTCAGGCTGTTCAGTCGCTCGACCGCGTTCGCGATCTGGGCGGCCTCGTCCCAGTCGGGCAGAAAGTTCAATCGGTAGTCCTCATTGAGGACGAATACGTGTTCGTGGGTGAGCGTCACTCCGAGTCGGTCCGCCCCGACAAGACCTGTCGCGGTGTTGATGCTCTCCATGACACCTCTCGCTGAAACCGATGCCGAAAGGGCACCCTGATCTCTGCCAAATCTAGCCGCTGGCGAGGGTGTTGGTGCCTTTACCGCAGAAGCCGGCATCTCATTCGGCGTTCCGGTGCTCGTCGGGAATCGCAGGCCCATGACTTAGGCTGTTCTCATGTTGAGCGCCGGTCAGCTTTTTGCCAATTATCGGATCGTGCGGAACCTCGGTGTGGGCGGAATGGGCGAGGTCTATCTGGCCGCGCACCCGCGCCTGCCACGCGAAGACGCGCTGAAAGTACTGCCGAGCGAGCTGACCAACGACGCCACGTTCCGTGCGCGATTCACCCGCGAGGCCGACCTCGCGTCACAGCTCGATCACTCGAGCATCGTCAGCGTGTACGACCGCGGTGAGTTCGACGGCCAGTTGTGGATTGCGATGAAGTACATTCCCGGGTCCGACTGCGACGCGATGCTGCGCGAATCCGGGGTGCCGGAGCCGCGGAAGGTCAGCGAGATCGTCAACGCGGTCGCCGACGCCCTCGACTACGCGCATGAGCACGGGATGCTGCACCGCGACGTGAAGCCGGCTAACATCCTGGTCGACGATTCGTCGTCGCGCCGGAAGGTGTACCTGACCGATTTCGGCATCGCTCGGACCATCACCAACGACACCGCGCTCACCGCGGCCAACCTGACGGTCGGCTCCATCCAGTACTGCTCGCCCGAGCAGCTCCGCGGCAGCAAACTCGACGGCCGATCCGACCAGTACGCGTTGGCCTGCACCGCATTCCGGTTACTGACCGGGCGCGCGCCCTTCCCGATGGAGACACCGACCTCCATCATCAACGCGCACCTGAGCACGCCCGCGCCGAAGGCCACGACAGTCCTGCCGACCCTGGCGCCCGCCGTCGACACCGTCCTGGCTCGCGCGATGGAGAAAGACCCCGCGCGGCGGTACCGCACCTGCGGTGAGTTCGCCTCCGACCTGGAGGGCGCCATCACTCGCCCCGGATTCAAGCCGCAAGCTCCGGCGGCGTATGCGCCGACGATGATCAATCCGGCGCCGCAGTTCCCACAGCAGCCGGCGAATCCGTCGGCACCGCAGAGCGCTCCCCAACAGCAGGCCCCGCAATCCGGTACCCCCCAGTCGACGACACCGTTCGGCGCGGCTGCGGCTGCGGGCGGCACCACTCCCTACGGCACGGTTCCCGGTCACGGGAGCGGGCCGGCACAGCCGAATCAACCGCCGTCGGGACCGCAGTTGCAGAAGTCAGCGCCCCAAGGCCAGCCGCCGTCGACACCGTTTCCGCAGGGCCCCCACCAGCAGCCCCCGATACAGCAGGGTTACCAGGGACCGGGCCAGCAGATGCCCGGACAGCAGATGCCCGGCCAGCCCCCGTACGGCGCCGTCCCCGCGGGCGGCGGATTCGGACCCCCTCCGGGCGGATTCGGCCAGCAGCCATACGGCCTCGCCGGTGGATCCCCGGGCGGCGGCTCAGGTGGCCGTTCAGGTGGCAGTTCAGGCGGCAGGGGCAAGATCATCGGCATCGTGTCCGCGGTGATCGTGGCGATCCTTCTGATCGCCGTCGGCGGCTACTTCCTGTTCCGCGGAAACGACGAACCCCGCACCACGGCATCGAGCTCATCCACCACGACGACCCCCTCGACTTCCACCACCACCAGCAGCCCGACACCCACCCTCGGCACCGATCCCGCGGTGGTGGCCGGCGTGCCCACGCAGTGCGCACGCGGCACCACGACCGACGCCGCGACCTCACCGACGAGCGTGACCAGCGGAAACATCACCATTCCCGCGGACAAGCTGCCGACCACCGGGTGGACGCCGGAATCCCAGTCGCAGATCCCGTTCGCCACCCGCGCCGCAGGTCTGGCCGCGCCGCGTCCCACCGGGGCATCCAGTTGGGTCGCACAGATCACCGTCGGCAACCTGCCGACCTCGTTCGGCAGCAACACGGACGCCATCGCGAAGAAGCTGATCGACTGCCTGCCCGGCAGCATCGGATACCAGAGCGCTGATCCGTCCGAGCCGCGGATCACCGACACCAGGACCGCGACGCTCGAAGACAACCGCACCCCGCTGACCTTGGTGCGAGCACGGATCAACGTCGGGAATCACCCCGGGGTGTCCGGCGACGACATCATCCTGATCGTCATCGACACCACTCCGATGGCGTTCTCCTTCGGAGTGAGCCCGGCGGACGACAAAACGACGCAGGACGAAGTCGAGAAGGCCGTGATGGGATTCAAGGTCCGCACTCGCTGACCGACACCCCACCGCCGTCTTCGCAGAACCGGCACGACCGCCCGGGCGAGTCGGACACTCACGGCATCGAGTCGCGCGTGCAGACCGATAGGCAAGAATGTCTGGCATGCCAACACGAGAGGGTCTCGCACCCGCCGACAGCCATGACCTCATTCGCGTCCAGGGCGCACGCGTCAACAACCTGCGCGACGTCAGTGTCGAACTGCCCAAACGGCGTCTGACGGTGTTCACCGGAGTGTCCGGGTCGGGCAAGAGTTCACTGGTCTTCGGCACCGTCGCCGCCGAGTCCCAGCGGCTGATCAACGAGACGTACAGCGCCTTCGTCCAGGGGTTCATGCCGACCCTGGCCCGCCCGGACGTCGACGTCCTCGACGGAATCACCACCGCGATCATCGTCGACCAGGAGCGAATCGGCGGCAATCCACGCTCGACAGTCGGGACCCTCACCGACGCCAACGCGATGCTGCGCATCCTGTTCAGCAAGATCGCCGTTCCCCACATCGGCGGCCCGAACGCGTTCTCGTTCAACATGCCGACCGTGCGGGGGAGCGGAGCCGTCAAGGTCGAGCGGAACTCCGAGGCCAAGGCCGTGAAGCAGACCTTCGAACGGCTCGGCGGCATGTGCCCGCGCTGCGAGGGGATGGGCACCGTCTCCGACATCGATCTCACCGAGATCTACGACGCGGACAAGTCACTGGCGGACGGGTCCCTCAAGGTCCCCGGCTACAGCATGGACGGCTGGTACGGCCGGATCTACGGCGGCAGCGGCTACTTCGACATGGACAAGCCGGTCGGCTCGTTCACAAAACGCGAGCTCGATGACCTGCTGTACCGCGAGCCCACCAAGATCAAGGTCGACGGCATCAACCTCACCTACGAAGGCGTGATCCCCAAGATCACCAAGTCGATGCTCAGCAAGGACATCGACGCCGTCCAGCCGCACATTCGCGCGTTCATCGAACGCGCGATCACCAGGGCCGCCTGTCCGGAATGCGACGGCACCCGGCTCGCCGAACCCGCGCGCAACGCGCGGATCGACGGCGTCAGCATGGCCGACGCCTGCCGCATGCAGATCACCGACCTGCACGACTGGGTGGTGAGCCTCGACGACCCGAACGTCGCCCCGCTCCTGGACAAACTCCGCGCCGCGCTCGAATCGTTCGTGGAGATCGGACTCGGATACCTCTCCCTGGAACGCCCCACCGGCACCCTGTCCGGCGGTGAGGCCCAGCGCACCAAGATGATTCGGCATCTCGGGTCATCACTCACCGACATCACCTACATCTTCGACGAGCCGACGATCGGCCTGCACCCCCACGACATCGCCCGGATGAACGACCTCCTGCTTCGCCTGCGCGACAAGGGCAACACGGTCCTCGTCGTGGAGCACAAGCCGGAGACCATCGCGATCGCCGACCACGTCGTGGACCTGGGACCGCGCGCGGGCTCGCTCGGCGGTCAGATCTGCTTCGAGGGAAGCGTCGCCGACCTGACCGCCGCCGACACCCTCACCGGCCGGCATCTGCACGACCGCGCCCACCTCAAGGACGCGGTCCGCACGCCGACCGGCGCGATCGAGATCCGCGGCGCGTCCACCAACAACCTGCAGGAGGTGGACGTCGACCTCCCGTTGGGCATCCTCACGGTGATCACCGGTGTGGCGGGATCGGGCAAGAGCTCACTGATCCACGGCTCCATGCCGAAGGACGCCGAGGTCGTGACCATCGACCAGACGGCGATCCGCGGCTCCCGCCGGAGCAATCCCGCCACCTACACCGGCCTGCTGGAACCGATCCGGAAGGCGTTCGCCAAGGCCAACGGCGTCAAGCCCGCCCTGTTCAGCCCGAACTCCGACGGCGCGTGCCCCACGTGCAAGGGCGCGGGCGTCATCTACACCGACCTCGCCACCATGGCCGGCGTGGCGACCCCGTGCGACGTCTGCGACGGCAAGCGGTTCGACGCCGCGGTCCTGGAGTACCGACTCGGCGGCCGCGACATCAGCGAAGTGCTGCAGATGTCCGTCGACGAGGCCACCGAGTTCTTCAGCGAGGGCGAGGCCCGGATCCCGGCCGCGCACAAGATCTTGCGCCGACTGACGGACGTCGGCCTGGGCTACCTGAAAGTGGGCCAGCCGCTCACCACCCTGTCCGGCGGCGAGCGACAACGCATCAAACTCGCCACCGCGATGGCCGAGAAGGCCGATGTCTACGTGCTCGACGAGCCGACCACCGGCCTGCACCTGGCCGACGTCGAGCAACTGCTCGGCCTACTCGATCGACTGGTCGAGGCAGGCAAGTCGGTGATCGTGATCGAGCACCACCAGGCCGTGATGGCGCACGCCGACTGGATCATCGACATCGGCCCGGGCGCGGGTCAGGACGGCGGTCGCGTGGTCTTCGAGGGGACCCCGCGCGATCTGGTGGCCGGGCGGTCGACGCTGACCGGTCAGCACCTGGCCGAGTACGTCGACGCCTCGTAAGACGGTGCCCCGTTTAAAAGGGGCCCGGTTCCAGCTAGACGGTGCCCGGCTCGGGGAGCGCGGCTCCCCGGGTCAGGTGGAACCCGGTGGCCGACAGCTTGCTGGTGGCCTCGAATGTCCGCTGGTAGCCGGTGGAGCTGATCCGCCAACCGTCGTCGGTCTTGCGGTAGGTGTCCTCGTAGAAGGCCGCCCCGATGATCATCACGTCGTGGTCGGGCACGATCACCCGATCCTGCAGGTACCAGCTGCCGGTCGCCACCGTGGGGTCGGCGGCGTCGATCTCGATGATCGGGTGTCCGACGTGATGCTCGCTGACCAGCGTTCCGCCCATGGCCTTGCGGAAGTAGGCGAGGACGGAGGCGCGGTCCGGGAAGGTCAGCGGCTGGCCGCCGAACTGCGATCCGTAGTCGGTCCGCACGTCCGCGGTGAGCGTGGCCTCCAGTCCGGCCCAGTCCTTGGTGTCGACGGCACGCAGGTACCGGTACTTCAAGGTCTCGATGGCTCGGATGTCGTCTGCGCTCATCAGCGTTCTCCCACGATTCAGTGTCGATGACGGTCGGTGTCGAACAGCCACGCTATCGTGTCGCCGCTGCGGGCCGGCGTCGATTCGCCTCGGGTGTCACGGGATTGGCCCAGTCCCACACCTGTCGCCCTACGCCGCGCGAGCGATCGCCGACGAATCACCGATCACGACCGGCGTCGGCATCATCGTCGACAGGAAGGCGTCGGCGCGTTCCGCACCCGCGCGGGCGGCACGTCGCCGCCCGCCGGGGAGCTGTGCCGCCGCCGATCGTGCCAGGTTGAGGGCGAAGACCAGCGGCGGATACCAGGGGAGAGCCGAGTCGTCGACGCCCAACTGCCGCAGCGCCGCACGTCCCAGGAACGCTCGGGCGATACCGAGATGCTGGGACCTCGCGATCCGCCGGCGCACCCCGGGGTACGAGTCGTAATGCCACTGATCGGGGTCGTCGACCATCGGCGCGGCGAGAACCTTCGACGTCTCGTCCGGAGTCGAGAGCGCGGCCGAGGTGTGCACCAGGATGCGGACCGCGTCGCGGAAGTCCGCGGGGAGGAAGTCATCGTCCACCCCGATGAGCCAGCCGACATAGCGGGTGAGGTGACCGACGGCTCGGTACTCGGAAGGACTGTTCACCAGCCCCAGACCGGCCACCCCGATCGACGGCGCCACCAACGAGCCGACCAGCGTCGCCGCCATATCGGTCTGATTGATCGGGAGGCCCCACCGGTCGTTGTCCCAGTCCGGCATCGACTCGACGTGCCCGCGGACCATCGAGTGAATGAACCGTACGCGAATGGTCGATCGGTAACCGGCGCCGCGGAGTTGCAGGCCGCCCTCGCTGATGACATCGAGCGCCCATCGCGAGGTCTCGGCGAACCGCTTGTTGGAGCCCTTGGTGAGCGCACCGGTCCGCAACAGCGTCTGGTTGAAGCCCGAGAACTGGTAACCGCCCAACAGTGCGACGTCCCGGGCGATGTAGAGGCCGTCGGCGCCGCCGCTCTGCATCACCTGCGCTGCGAGGGTGAGCTGGTCGTGGTCCACCCAGTCGGGCGTCGCCTCGATGTGTCGAAAGAAGGCCTCCATCAGCGGCGGGGGATCGTCGACGGCATCGATACCGTCGACCAGTGCCTGCTCGAACAGCGGCCTCGTCTCCCGCATGCCGAGCGCGGACATCTCGGCGACCACGTCGTCCATCATCGGGTCGCCCGCCATCAGCAGTCGGCCCAGATTCGCGAACTCCGCGTCGGTCGGTGCGCCGACGCCGAGCAGTCGGCCGAACATCGCGATGCCCCCGGGAACGCGCCGCGGCCGTTCCGGATGGCGCTCTGGTACTCCTGCGTTCACGTTCGTCCCCATTCCCTCGAACCGTTCGATTCGTTCCGTCATCACGGTAGGCACGAGGCTGCGATAAATCTAGCATTTCGTCTCAATCCGCAGTTGAGCGGTTTCGGTGAGCGATCGATCGGACGACATGTCGGCGCGCTTGCGCTGCCGATGTCGGGGTCCACGCGTACTGTGCGCTGAAAGAACAAGAAGATCTGATCGGAGGACCCTAGATGAGCGACGCCCGCGAAAGCGTTCTGGAGTACGCACCCCATGCCGATGTGGCAATCATCGACAAGATGGCGGCCACCTACCGCCTCGCCCTGAGCAACCGCGACGCATCCCTCGTGTCGGCGAGCGACCCGGAGGAACTGAAGACCGTTCGCGAGAACTTCCTGAAGAAGAAGCTCGGCCTGACCGAGTCCGACGCGGACCTGGACAAGGCGATCGCGGAGGTCATCGCAGCGATGAAGAACGGCAAGCCGAACCCGCGCCTGGCCGTCTACTACCTGCTCGCCGAGAAGTTCGGCAAGCTCGACGTCCTCAAGTAAGACCCGGCGAGGCCGGTGTGCCGACGGACCTCCGTCGGCACACCGGCCTTTCGCATTCCACTGGGCGGAATTCGCCGCATTAAATTCGCACGACTACCCGGATTGACCTGCGTTTATCCGCCGCCGACCCGATTTCGATCGCTTTTTGGGCTACCGTCGAATTGACGAAGGAGAGCGCTCTGAATTCGATATGGGAGTTCATCTCAACCCGCCGATCACAGCTGATGGTCGATTCTTATCTGCACATCAGCGCCGTGATTCAGTGCTTGATTCTGGCAACGGTGATCGGTGTCTCGGTCGGCATTCTCGTCTACCGCAGCCCGGCGGGATCGGCGATCGCCACCGCATTGTCGAGCACGATCCTCACCATCCCGTCGTTCGCCCTGCTGGGTCTGCTGATTCCCATCGTCGGCCTGGGCGTGGCACCGACGGTGATCGCACTGACCCTGTACTCGCTTCTGCCGATCATCCGCAACACGATCGTCGGTCTCGGAGCCGTCGATCCCGCGGTCACCGACGCGGCCAAGGGCATCGGGATGAATCGCATGCTGGTCCTGGCCCGTGTCGAACTCCCGCTGGCCTGGCCGTCGATCCTGACCGGTATGCGCGTAGCGACGCAGATGGCGATGGGCATCCTCGCCATCGCCGCGTACGCGAAGGGCCCGGGACTGGGCAACCTGATCTTCTCGGGCCTGTCCCGAGTCGGCAGTCCAACGGCCGCCTCGCAGGCCCTGACCGGCACCTTGCTGATCGTGATCCTCGCGCTGATCCTTGATGGGATCTACGTGATCATCGGTCGATTGACTACTTCGAAGGGCATCCGTTGAGCGAATCGACAAACACCGCAGAGAACGGCGTCTCGGGCGTCGAAATCGTTCTCGAGCACGTTTCGAAGACCTACCCCGGCCAGAAGGAACCTGCCGTCGAGGATGTTTCACTGACCATTCCGGCGGGCGAGATCGTGGTTTTCGTCGGTCCGTCCGGCAGCGGCAAAACCACCACGATGCGGATAATCAATCGTCTCATCGAGCCCACCTCCGGAAGGATCACGATCGGCGGCCAGGACGCACTGTCGCTGGATCCCAACAAGCTCCGACAGAACATCGGATATGCCATTCAGCAGGCCGGCCTCTTTCCACATATGACGGTCGCTCAGAACATCGCAGTGGTGCCGAAGCTGCTGAAGTGGGACCGGAAACGCATCGCCGACCGGGTGGAAGAACTCCTCGACACCGTCGGTCTGGACCCGACGCAGTTCGCCGACCGCTATCCCCGCCAGCTGTCGGGCGGTCAGCAGCAGCGCGTCGGCGTCGCCCGCGCGCTGGCGGCCGACCCGCCGGTCCTGCTGATGGACGAGCCGTTCGGCGCCGTCGACCCGATCACCCGAGGTCTGCTGCAGGACGAGTTGATGCAGATCCAGGCCGAGCTCCGCAAAACGATCGTGTTCGTGACCCACGACTTCAGCGAGGCGGTGAAACTGGGCGACAAGATCGCCGTGCTCGGCGCGCGGTCGGAGGTGCTGCAGTACGACTCGCCGGAAGCGATCCTGGCCAACCCGGCCAACGACACCGTCGCCGGGTTCGTCGGACAGGGTGCGTCGCTCCAGCAGTTGAACCTGCTCAAGGTCCGTGACATCGAGATCGAGCAGCGTCCGACCGCCCACGAGGGCGATTCGGTCGCCGACTTCGCCGAACGCATCGGCGGCGACTGGGGAGTCATCCTCGACTCGCGCGATCGCCCGATCCGGTGGACCGACCGCAAACACCTGCAGGGTGTCTCGTCGCTCCGCAGCGTCGGCCTTCCCCTCGGCGAACTGGTGTCGACATCGTCGACCCTCCAGGACGCCCTCGAAGCGATCCTCGCCGAACGGAACGCGTCGGCCGTCGTGACCGCCGCTCGCGGGCGGTACCACGGAGTGGTCACCATCGAGACTCTGATCGAGACCATCCGTTCACTGCGCGAACAGCACGAGGACGATCCGCCCATCGCCGAGCCGGCCGCCGTATCGACTGCGGACACGGCCGAAGCGTCGGGGAACGGCACCTGATGGCCTCCACGACCGCCCCGGCGGAGCCGGGGACCGTAGCCACGACCAACCTCCAGCTGTGGATTCAGCCGGTGGTCGCGATCGTGATGGCCGGCATCACGCTGGCGTGGGCATTCACCCGCGACCTCACCGCGACGCAGAAGGCGACGATCAACTCCGAGTACATCGGCCAGCTCGCGTGGGAGCACATCATGCTCACCGCAGCGATCGCAGCGATCGTCCTGGTGATCGCGGTGCCGCTGGCCGTGGTCGTCACCCGTCACCGCTTCCGGTGGTTGGCGCCCTTCTTCATCGGTATCGCCAACATCGGCCAGGCCGCTCCGGCGATCGGCCTCCTGGTGCTCTTCTTCCTGTGGACGGCGACCACCGGCTTCTGGGTGGGTGTGCTGCCGATCGCGTTCTACTCGCTGTTGCCGGTACTCCGGAACAGCATGCTGGGCCTCCAGGAAGTCGACCCGTCGATCATCGATGCGGCCAAGGGGCAGGGGATGTCGGAGATCCAGGTGCTCACCAAGGTCGAGCTCCCGCTCGCCGTCCCGTTCATCCTGGCCGGCCTGCGCACCTCGCTCGTGCTCGCCGTGGGAACGGCGACCCTCTGCTTCCTGGTGAACGCGGGCGGCCTCGGCATCCTCATCGACACCGGATACAAGCTGCGCGACAATGTGACGCTGGTGGTCGGCGCCGTGCTATCGGTGGCGCTCGCACTGGCCGTCGACTGGCTCGGCGCGCTCGCCGAACGTTACCTGTCACCGAAGGGCCTGCAATGACCAAGTCGGTTCGACGCGCGTGCGCAGCCCTGCTGGGTGCGTGCGCCCTGATCCTCGGGGTCGCGGCGTGCGGCTTGCAGTCCGGCGGCGCGCTCCCACTGCCGGTGAAACCGGGATCGATCACGGTGCAGCCCGACCTCGAAGGCCAGACCATCACGGTCGGCTCCAAGGACTTCACCGAGCAGGTGATCCTCGGCTACATCCTGGCGTTCTCGCTCTCTGCTGCCGGTGCCGACGTCCGCGACCTCACCAATATCCAGGGGTCCAACAGCACGCGCGACGCCATGCTGGCCGGTCAGGTCGACGCCACCATCGAGTACACCGGCACCGGATGGATCAACTACCTCGGCAACGAGACGCCGATCAGCGACGCCACCGAGCAGTTCAACGCCGTGCGGGACGAAGACCTGAAACGCAACGACGTGGTCTGGGTCAACCCCGCGCCGATGGACAACACGTACGCACTGGCGATGAGCAAGGCGACGGCCGAGAAGACCGGCGTCAAGACCCTGTCGGATTACGCGGCCCTGGTCAAGAGCGACCCCGCCGCGGCATCGACCTGCCTCGAGACCGAGTTCCGCAGTCGGCAGGATGGTTTCCCCGGCATGGCCGCCAAGTACGGCTTCGATCCGGCGGCGGCCCAGACACAGATCCTGCAGACCGGAATCATCTATCAGGCCACCGCGAACGGGAACTGCGCGTTCGGTGAGGTCTTCACCACGGACGGTCGGATCAAGGCGCTCGACCTGATCGTGCTCGAGGACGACAAGCAGTTCTTCCCGCACTACAACGCGGCGGTCACGACACCGAAAGACGTGGCCGACCGGTTCCCGTCGATCGCGAAGGTCACCGCTCCGGTGATGGCCGCGCTGACCTCCGAGGCGATCACCGAGCTCAACCGTCAGGTGGACGTCGACGGCAAGGAGCCCGCCGACGTCGCGCGCGACTGGCTGGTGTCGAAAGGTTTCGTGAACTACTGACGTCTGCTGCCTGCGCGGCTGGACTACACCCCGAACGCGGGCGGGTACGCGATCGTCCCCGCCGGAACGGAGCGACCGTCACCGAGGCTCAGCGCCATGAACGCCTCGTCGGGCGCCGCGAACGACGCCGTCACTCCGTACCGCGATGCGGGGACGAAGCCGAAGCGCGGGTAGTAGTCGGCGTGCCCGAGCACGATCACCGAGGCTTCGCCGCGGTCACGCGCGGCGTCGAGCAGCTGTCGGATCACTGCCGTGCCGACCCCGGTGCGCTGATGTTCGGGTGCCACCGAACAGGGTGCCAGTGCCAGCGACTCGGTGCCGTTCACGTGGCAGCGAGTCAGCAGCGCGTGCCCGATGATCGTTCCGTCGACCTCGGCGACATACGACAGGCCGTCGATCCACGCAGCAGAGTCCGCGCGCAGCGCCTCCACGAGGTCGGCTTCCTCAGGTGAGGGAAACGCCGCCACCGTCACGGCGCGAATGCCGTCGGCGTCAGCCGCTGTCTCGGGGCGGATGGTCCAGTCCGGGCTCGTTGCCTGCATGGTCGACCCTTTCGGTTGTGCTCGGCAGATAGTCCTCGACGGAAGGTTCTCGGCGGAGGGTTCTCAGCGGACGAAGTAGCGGGCCTTGGGATCGGTCCGGGCCTGCCAGCCAGTGCGCTGCAGTTCGGGGATCGCCGCCAGTTCCGCCGGGTATCCGATGCAGAGGTAGGCGACGAATCGCCAATCCGCGGGCACATCCAGCGCCTGGCACACCGCCTCGGGCTCGACGATCGAGATCCATCCGACGCCGACGCCACGCGCCCGTGCGGACAACCACAGGCTGCCGATCGCGGTGACGACGGAGTAGGCCAGGGTCTCCGGCATCGTCGCCCGTCCGAGTCCGTGACCCTGCAGGGTCTCGTCCTCGCAGAACACCGCAATGTGGACCGGGGCCTCGTCGAGGCCTGCCAATTTCAGCGACAGATACTTCTGCGCGCGTTCGCCCCGGTACCCGTTCAACGCGTCGGCATTGCAGCGAGCGAAGGTCTCCTTGACGACCGCGCGGGGTTCCGGGGAACGGACCTCCACCCAGCGCCACGGCTGACTGTTGCCGACCGACGGCGACAACTCGGCCGAACGCAGGATGCTCTCGACCGTGGCCTCGTCGATCGGGTCGGTCTTGAAATGGCGGACGTCCCGACGCCACCGAAGGAGTTCGTCGAACTCCTCGATGAAGTCTTCGCTGAACTGCCCGTCGGCCCCGCTCGCCACCGTAGATCGCCCCTTGTCGTCTCGCGTCGTGGTCTCGCCACCTGATCGTCGGCCCGGTGTCCGGGCGTCAACAGGTTCATCGTATCCAGGGTCCATCGCGGCCCGTCGTACGGAATGCGTGCCGGGAGTCGCCCCGGAGTGGACCGAAGTCGGAATCTCTTGAGAGGCTGCAGGTATGGAATCAGCGCATCAGCACTTGGCAGGCAAGACCGCGATCATCACCGGGGCGGGGCAGGGAATCGGACAGGGCATCGCCCTGGCCATGGCCGATGCGGGAGCACGGGTGGCCGCTGTCGGTCGTACCGAATCCAAACTCGAGAGCACCCGGGAACAGATCGAGGCCGAGGGCGGTGTCTGCGCCACCTTCGTCTGCGATGTCAAGGACGCCGACGGCATCACTGCCACTGTCGACGCCGTCGCCGAGAAGTTCGGCCGCATCGACATCCTGGTCAACAACGCGCAGCAGGTTCCCCTCGGAACCCTGATGGCCGTCAGCGACGACCGCTTTCAGAAAGGCTTCTCGTCGGGCCCGCTGGCGACCTTCCGTTTCATGAAGGCCTGCCATCCGCACCTGCAGGCCAGTGGCGACGCGGTGATCCTCAACTTGACCAGCTCCACCACCAAGCGCTGGGACATGGGCGGATACGGCCCGTACGCGGCGGTGAAGAGTGCCATCGTGTCGCTGACCCGGGCCGCAGCGGCCGAGTGGGGAGTCGACGGCATTCGTGCCCTG
The DNA here is from genome assembly GCF_012515855.1 of Gordonia sp. (in: high G+C Gram-positive bacteria). Classification (GTDB taxonomy): domain Bacteria; phylum Actinomycetota; class Actinomycetes; order Mycobacteriales; family Mycobacteriaceae; genus Gordonia. The sequence goes on along the minus strand of NZ_JAAYXO010000204.1, from coordinate 28,246 downwards.
GCGATCGCCCCGCATGCCGAGTCGGCAGGACTCAACTGGTGGATCGAAGCGAATCCGGAGGAGGCCGCAGCGTTCTTCCAGACCATCCCGCTGCGACGGATCGGTGACTGTCGGGACGATATCGGCGTTGCGGTGGCCGCTCTGTGCGGTCCGGAGTTCCGTTACCTCACCGGCGCGACGATTCCTCTCGACGGTGGTCAGGCCTACTTCAGCTGAGTTGCGACCGGACGCGCGCCCCGATCGACGCCACCGTCGCGAGTTCGTCGGGCGTCAGCATGTCGATCAGGTCGGCGCGGACTTCGGCGAGGTGTCCGGGTGCGGCCTCCTCGAGCTTGGCCAGGCCTGCCTCGGTCAGTTGAGCCCACGTGCCGCGGCGGTCGTCTTCGCACGGGGTGCGCTCCACCCAGCCCGCCGCGACCAGCCGCTGACTGGCGCGCGTCACGTTGCTACGGGTGGTGGTCACCGCGTCGGCGAGGTCGCTCATCCGCAGCCGTTGTTCTGGTGCCTCTGACAGGTGCACCAGGAGTTCGAAATCGGTCAGCGACAGGCCGGCGTCGCGGGTCAACTGGCGGTCGAGCGCCGCCATCAGCAGCCGCGTGCCGTCGAGGTACGCACGCCAGGCTGCGGTCTCGTCGGCGGAAAGCCATCGCGGAGAAGTCATTGAACGAGCATACCGAGAATGATTGACGCCGAAATCACTCTGAGTACTGTCAAGGGCACCGGCTGAGAGTCCCCGACTTGAATGTCCCCGACTCGAGTCGTCACCGCCCGACCGGAGTGAGGAGTCGATATGACCACCGCCGAGGAGAACGAACGCTCGACCCGGTTCGCCGCGACGCGCGACCGGTTACGCGACAGATATCTGACGTCGGCGACTGCACGACCGAGCTCGTCGGCTCGAGGTCTGCACCACACGGCCCTCATCAGCAGCGATGTGGAACAGACGATTCGCTTCTACCAGGGACTTCTGGAGTTCCCGCTCACCGAACTGATCGAGAACCGCGACTACCCGGGGTCGTCGCACTTCTTCTTCGACATCGGCAACAGCAACCTGCTGGCGTTCTTCGACTTTCCCGGTCTGGAGGTGGGGCCCTACCGGGAAGTCCTCGGTGGCCTCCACCATGTCGCGATCAGCGTCGAACCGAACCGCTGGGAGCATCTGCGCAGCAAGCTGGCCGCCGCCGGTGTCGACGCGGTCGAGCACAGCGGAGTGTCGATCTACTTCCGCGATCCCGACGGCGCCCGTATCGAGCTGATCGCCGACCCACTGGGCGAGATGTACGGCGACCAGGTGCTGTGATCGTGGTTCCGGAGCCCGGAACGGTGACCACCGACGCCGCATCGGGATTCACCTACACGGCATCGCCGACGCGCATTGTCTTCGGGAACGGGGCACTCGCGCAGCTGCCGCACGAGGTGGACAGGCTCGGCGGTCGCCGTGTCCTGCTGATCGCGAGCGATCGGCACCGCGCGGTCGCCCAGGCGATTCTTGGGGGCCTCGCGGTCGCGAGCTTCTCCGGTGCCGCGATGCATACTCCGGTCGAGGTCACCGAACAGGCGGCGCGGCTGGCGCGGGAGACCGACGTCGACACGGTGGTCGCGGTCGGTGGCGGCAGTGCCGTCGGGCTGGCGAAGGCGCTCGCCGCCCGCGAGGGGTACGACCAGGTCGTCGTGCCGACCACCTACGCCGGATCCGAGGTGACCCCGGTTCTCGGCGAGACGCGCAACGGCGTCAAGACCACGCGCTCCGGGCCAGAGATCCTGCCCGAGACGGTGCTCTACGACGTCTCCCTCACGATCGACCTGCCCACCGACCTCACCCTGGTCAGCTCGATCAACGCCCTCGCTCACGCCGTCGAAGCGCTGTACGCCCCCGACTCCGATCCGGCGACCGGCGCGTTCGCCGTCGAAGCCGTCGGACGTATCGGCCGCGGTCTCCGTGCGGTGCGCACGGATGCCCGGAGCGTAGGCGCGCGAACCGACCTGCTCGTCGGCGCATGGCTCGCGGGCACCTGTCTGGCCGGCGCGAGCATGGGACTCCATCACAAGCTGTGTCACGTTCTCGGCGGCACCTTTGCGCTCCCGCACGCGCAGACGCATGCCGTCGTTCTTCCGCATGCGATGCGCTACAACGCCGTTGCGGCGCCGGAGGCGATGGCGCGCGTCGCGGCCGCGCTCGGCGTCGACGACGCACCGTCGGGGGTCCTCGATCTCGTCGTCGGGGGCGGCGGCCCCACCGACCTGGCGCGGCTCGGGTTCACCATCGAGCAGATTCCCCAAGCAGTGGAGCTTGCTCTCGCGCAGCAGTATCCCAATCCGGCGGCCCTGACCGCCGAAGGGATCACCGCCTTGCTGCATGCAGCGGTCGGGGAGCCCTGATCGATTCAACTTCGGCGACTTTCCGGTTCACAGGAACCGGAACGTCGCCGAAGTTGGTGAAGGAGGGCCGACGAATCGGATCGCCGCGAGAGCCAGCAGAACCAGCAGAACCAGCAGAACCAGCGTCCTCACCTGGCCATCGACCCGATGCTCTCTCGGAGTCGTGCGAGCCATGCCCGGTAATCGGCATACGTCGCAGCAAGGGCAGCGGCGGGCCAGTCGGCCGGAAGATACTCGTCGGGCAGCATCGGATCGGTCTGCAGGTGATTCACTGCGGCGACCATCGTCTTGAATCGCGTCGGCTCGTCGGGCACCGCCCCCAGTGCCGCGAGGTACTCGTTGCCACGCGCGGCCCAGCCCTCCAAGTCCCAGAGCCGAGAGACCAGTTCGGCGGGGTCGTCGAGCGGGCGCGCCTCGAAGCAGGTCGACACACTCAGCAGTTGCTCCGGCCACGGGCGGAGCAGATTGGCGGGACGCGTCCAGACGCCCTCGCGCAGTTCCGCGACACGTTGGCGGCGCATCTCGTTTCGCAGAGCCACCCGGTCGGCCGCTCGACGACCGGTCGCCGTCACGACGGCCATCTCCCACTGCCCGGCCCAATCCTCGCGGCGTGCCGGAGGCTCCACGTCCTGTTGGCGTTGCGTCAACCGCTCGGACAGCGTGTAAACCGCGTCGCGGCGGGTGAGATCACCGCCGGCCACCATGCGGGTCAGCGCCACTCGGGTGGTCGCTTCGGCGACCCCGAAGAGGTCCATTGCCACGACGATCTCACGACCGCTGAGCGTCGGGGGATTGGCGCCCAAAAGCACACTCAGCACTGCTGAGCGCGCCGAAACCGGGGGAACAAGCGGACGATCCATCGGATCTGAGGCTACACCGAAATCCTATTACACTCTTGTGTCATTCAAATCCTGCGTGTAATTCTCATGGCATGACGAACCTCAACACCCGCTCCGACACCGATCGAGACGACCCGTTGGCGCCCGGCACCTTCGGCCGATGGATCGCGGGACATCCCCTGGTCCTGCTCTACGCCAACGTGCCTGCACTCATCATGCCGACGCTGCATCCGAAGATCGCTTACGTCCTCAGCGAGAAGGACCGCGCCCTCAACGGCAACGAGCGACTCACCGACCTGCAGACCATGTCCCGACGACTGATCAGCACCTACGAGATGGTGATGGGCATCGTCTTCGCCGGGCCCGAGGCCGACGAGGTGGCCCACGGGCTCTACGAACTCCATCGACCGATCGCCGGGACGATGCCCGACGGCACGGCCTACCACGCGTGGAACAAGGACGTGTGGAACTGGACGTGGGGGTCGATCCTCAAAGGCGGTCTCGACATCGCCGATGAGTTCGGGATCCTTCGGTCCGACGACGAGCGCGAGCAGGCGTACCGCGCACTGGTCGAGATCGGCCGCCGCTACGGCGTGCTCGGTCTTCCCGAGACGTGTCAGGAGTTCGTCGAGTACTGGCAGCCGATCGTCGACGACACGCTCGCGGTGGGACCGGAAGTTCGGTTCATCGTCGACCACGCGCTCGCTCCCGCCAAGCCGCGCGGCTGGGATCTGGTGCCGATGCCGGTGTGGCGGGCCTTGTCGCTGCCCGCGGTGCGGACACTGCGGGTCGGCGTCTTGGCCGGTGTCCCGGAGCAGTTCCATGCCGAGCTGAACCTTCGCGTCACCTCGATCGACCGTCTGGAACGCCGCCTGCACGGTGCGTTCTGGCGAACCGTGCCTCGCTCGGTGTCCGGACGGTTCGGACCCGTCTACTTCGGCCTGCGCCGCCGTTTCGGCAGTCCCGGGTGGCAGACCGTGTACTCGCGGACTCGCCTCGCGGCCAACAAGGACGCCGCTGACGACCTCCGCCGTCACGCCGTCGCCCAATGACATCGCACCCCTGCTGATCAAGGAGCTCCCGATGCCCACCCATCAGGTCACCAACCAAGTCCCGCTGCTCATTGATACCAATCCCGCCGACGCGCCGTCGATCAACGACGCGCTGCATCGCGCGGGACTCGATCAGTCGACCGTCGACGAGATCCGCGCCCTCGGCGCCTTCGCCGGGACTGCGGAGGCGATCGAACTCGGCGACCTCGCCGAGGCCCATCCGCCCGTGCTCACGACGCACGATCGGTTCGGCCATCGCATCGACGAGGTGGTCTACGACCCCGCCTATCACCAGCTGATGACCCACGCCGTCCACGCGGGCCTCCACGGCGCGCCCTGGTCCGATCCGCGGCCGGACGCCCACCTGATCCGGGCCGCCAAGTTCAGCGTCTGGGGTCACGTGGACGCCGGTCACGGGTGCCCGATCTCGATGACCTACGCGGCGGTCCCCGCACTGCGCGCCGCACCCGACCTGGCCGCCCAGTACGAACCGCTGCTCACCGCACGCGAGTACCAGCCGGGACTCACCGCCCCGCTCAGCAAGCGCGGCCTCATCGCGGGCATGTCGATGACCGAGAAGCAGGGCGGATCCGACGTCCGCACCAACACCACGACCGCCGTGCCCCAGACCGACGGGTCGTACCTCATCACCGGGCACAAGTGGTTCACTTCGGCACCCATGTCCGACCTCTTCCTCACCCTCGCGCAAGCGCCCGGCGGCCTGACCTGCTTCCTGGTGCCGCGGGTGCTGCCGGACGGATCGCGCAACACCTTCGCCCTGCAGCGACTGAAGAACAAGCTCGGCAATCATTCCAACGCGAGCAGCGAGGTGGAGTACCAGGACACCGTCGCCTGGCGGGTGGGCGACGAGGGGAGCGGGGTACGCACCATCGTCGAGATGGTGAACCTGACCCGCCTCGACTGCACCATCGGCAGCGCCACCGCCATGCGGACCGGCACGGCACAGGCCACCCACCACGCGATCCACCGTTCGGCGTTCGGTGCCCGCCTCGTCGATCAACCGCTGATGCAGAACGTGCTCGCCGATCTGGCAGTGGAGTCCGAGGCCGCGACCACCGTCGCCCTCTGGCTGGCTCAGCTCACCGATCGGGCGACCGCGGGCGACGACCGCGCCGCCGCGCTGCGTCGGATCTCGCTGGCCGTCACCAAGTATCACGTGTGCAAACGCGGCCCCATCCACGCCGCGGAAGCCCTGGAATGCCTTGGCGGCAACGGGTACATCGAAGACTCCCGGATGCCGCGCCTGTACCGGGAGGCGCCGCTGATGTCGATCTGGGAGGGCTCGGGCAATGTCGCGGCGCTCGACGCCCTGCGCGCGATGGCACGACAACCGGAGACACTCGGGATCTACCTGGACGAGATCCGCTCGGCAGCGGGTGCCGATCGGCACTTCGACGGTGCCGTCCACGCCCTGGAGGAGACACTCACCGGCCTCGATCCCAGCGACGCGGGGCAACTCCAGTTCCAGGCCCGACGCATCGTCGGCGACATGGCGTCCCTCCTGCAGGGGTCGTTGCTGATCCGGTACGGCGATCCCGCCGTCTCCGACGCCTTCACCGCCACCCGACTCGCAGGCGACCGCGGCGACGTGTTCGGCACCCTGCCGTCCGGCGTCGATGCCGGCAAGATCGTCTCGCGGACCGCCACCGAGATCGGAGCGCTGGCATGACCGGCCCCGGCGACCGCCCCGCCGCCTGGTACGACCCGCTCACCGACAGCCCGCAGTTCACCGACCGACCCCAGACCGACCGCGACGACGAGTACCGCACGCTGACCTACGAGGTCACCGACCGGATCGCGCGGATCACCTTCAATCGGCCCGAGCGCGGCAATGCGATCACCGCCGACACCCCGATCGAGCTGGCGGCGGCCGTCGAGCGCGCCGACCTGGATCCGCGTGTCCACGTGATGGTGGTCTCCGGTCGAGGCAAGGGCTTCTGCGGCGGCTACGACCTCTCGATCTTCGCCGAGTACGGCGACCAGCCGGAGGACCGCGCCGCGACCGGCGGCACAGTACTCGACCCGATGGTCCAGGCACGCAACCACGATCCCGGCGGCACGTGGGATCCGATGATCGACTACCAGATGATGAGCCGGTTCAACCGCGGCTTCTCGAGCTTGCTGCACGCGAACAAGCCGACGGTCGCCAAGCTCCACGGCTTCGCCATCGCGGGCGGCACCGACATCGCGTTGTACGCCGACCAGATCATCTGCGCCGACGACACCCGGATCGGTTACCCGCCCACCCGCGTGTGGGGAGTCCCCGCCGCGGGGATGTGGGCGCACCGGATCGGCGACCAACGCGCCAAACGGCTGCTCCTCACCGGCGACAGCATCACCGGCGCCCAGGCCGCCGAGTGGGGGCTGGCGGTCGAGGCGACGTCGGCGGAGACCCTCGACGACCGGACCGAAGAACTGCTGAACCGGATCGCGCGGATGCCGATCAACCAGTTGATCATGACCAAGCTCGCGCTCAACAGCGCGCTGATCGCCCAGGGCGTGGGCAACTCGACCATGATCAGCACGGTCTTCGACGGCATCTCTCGCCACACCCGCGAGGGCTATGCGTTCCAGCAGCGCGCGGCGACCGCCGGTTTCCGCACCGCCGTCGCCGAACGCGACGGACCGTTCGGGGATGCCAAGCAGTTCGGGGCCGGAAAGCGCTGAGGCCTCGCGAAACTCCGTCCGAGCGTCGCACGTTCTGGTGAGATGAAGTCAGTCAGCCCTACAGGATCGAAATCGAGGAGCATCATGAATCTCAAGCCGAGCAAGGCCAACCTTCGACGGCTCCCGCTCCGCCTCGCCGCGGGTGCGTTCATCCTCAACTCCGGCGTCGGCAAGCTCGGCCTGGACGCGGAGAGTGCTGCCGGAGTTCAGGGGATGGCGGCCAACGCGCTGCCGCCGGTCAAGGTCTTGCCGCCGGTGGTCTTCGGCAAGGCGCTCGCCGGCGCGGAGATCGCTCTCGGCGCGGCATTGCTCGTCCCCGTGGTCCCGGCCGCGGTGGCCGGCGCCGGGCTGACCGCCTTCAGCGCCGGGCTCCTGGCCATGTACATGCGGACGCCGGGTATGCGCGAGGAGGGCTCGGTGCGTCCCACGCAGCAGGGCACCGCCATCGCCAAGGACTCCTGGCTTCTCGGCATCGGCGCAGCGCTGCTGGTCGACGCCGCCCAGTCCGGCGAGGGACTCGGCACCCTGGTTCGCGGCTGCTGCAGCAGCGAGCCCGACGGCGTCGCCGACAACGAAGCCTGACCCTAGGCGTCGACCCAGTCGACCACCTCGGTCAGCGGCGCCCGCTCGGTGCGGTAGCCGTTGATCGAGTGGTCGTCGTCCGGGTAACCGAACGAGATGCCGCAGACGATCGTGCGGTCGTCGCCCAGACCCAGTTCGCGCCGCAGCACGGTGGGGTAGAGCGCGATCGCCGCCTGGGCCACGCTGCAGACGCCGTGCGCGGTGGCAGCACTCAAGAAATTGGCCACGTAGCCGCCGCAGTCCACGGCGCCATACGCGCCGAGCGCCTCGTCGGAGTGGATGACGGCCACGTGGGGCGCGCCGAAGAAGCGGAAGTTCTCGAGCATCTGGCTCTGCCGTCGTGCGTGGTCGTCGCGCGCGATGTCGAGGGCGTTGTACAGCTGAAAGCCACTGGTCCGGCGACGCTCCCGGTGTTCATTGCGGTACTCGCGCGGGAAGTCGATGTCCGCCCGATCTGCGGCGCCGGTCGACGCCGCCTCGAACAGTGCCGACCGCAGGCGTTCGGTGCCCGCGCCGCTGGTGATCGCCACCTTCCACGACTGACTGTTGCACCACGAGGCCGTCCGCTGCGCGGTGGTCAGGATCGATGCGATCGTCTCCTGGGCCACCGGTTCGGGGCGGTAGGCGCGGCAGCTGTACCGGGCGGCCAGCAGCTCGTCGAAGGCGATGGCCGCCTGTCGATCCGCGACAGCGGGGGACGTCTCGAAGCTGGTCATCAACTCGTCTTTCGTCGACACGGACCCGGTTGCCCTGCTTTCCCGGGGGCCCGGCATGAACCGCCAGTCTACGAGTTCGCCGCGGCGATCAGCGCACGGACCTGCTCCACGTCGATGCCGAATCCGGGGAGAGGTGTTGCAACCACCACGTGAGGACGCCGAGCGCTGCGCAAATCTGTGGATAATGCGTTGGCGCAGTTGCCGATCCCGGCGTTAGCGTCCTCGCATGAATTTCACCGGGGGAGAGTTGACGAGGTGGTCACCGTCGCAGATGGACCGCATCCGGTCCGAGTTGTGCGACGGCTATCGGCGGATCGAGGCGACGATGGCGGGCAGGATCGAGGACGGGGAGGTCGTGACGCGAACCATGCTCGACGCCGCACGCCGCTCGGCGGAAGAAGCCACGCCGACGTGGCTGTGTGCCGAGGTCGTCGAAACGCTCAGTGCGCAGGTTCCGTCGCCGATCGAGACCGACGTCCTGGTGGGTGCCGGCGATCGCGGATTCCTGCTCTTCGAGAAGGCGGTGTGCTCGACGATGCTCGGCGATGCGGGCTCGCTCGGGATCGCCCCGGTCAACGGGGTGCTCTGGTGGACCGCAGATTTCGACGGCCAGGAGTTCCACCAGGACGCCGACCATCCGAATCTGATCGTGGTGCACGCCCTTTCGACCTTGACGAGCAGAGAGATGCCATGGTCGCCGCGAGTCTGGTCCGATTCCACCCTCACCGACCTCGGCATGTTTCCGATGCCGCTCGGCATCGAGGGGGCGCCCCCATCCGGACTCAACAACGACCTCGCACCGGCCGTTCGACTCCTCCTCGGCTACGGGGTGGCCGTGGCCACGAGTCGGGTGCTGTTCGACACCGTCGCCGATTCGTCCACGTGCGCGCCGACCCTGTCGGCACCGCGTCAGGTGGCGGTCGTCTACGACGCCTGAGATGAGATGACGCGATCAGCGAGAACTGTCGAATCAGCGATAGCCTACCTGAAGGTCCTTGACTCCGTTGAGCCACCCCGACCTCATCCGTACCGGATCGCCTCGTTTGGCGATGTCGGGGACGATGTCGGCGATGGCGTTCATCATGATCCCGATTTCCATCTTCGCCAGATTGGCACCGATGCAGAAGTGCGCGCCGTTGCCACCGAAGCCCAGGTGCGGGTTCGGATCGCGGAGGATATTGAAGGCGAACGGGTCGTCGAAGACCGTCTCGTCGTAGTTGGCCGAACCATAGAACAGGCCGACACGTTGACCCTCGGCGATGGCGACGCCGTCGATCTCCGTGTCCTGCAACGCGGTCCGCTGAAAGCAATTGACGGGGGTGGCCCACCGGACGATCTCGTCGGCCGTGGTGACCGGCCGCTCCCGTTTGAACAGCTCCCACTGCTCGGGGTGGTCGAAGAATGCGTTCATGCCGTGGGTGATCGCGTTGCGCGTGGTCTCGTTGCCGGCCACGACCAACAGCAGAACGAAGAAGCCGAACTCGGTCTGGTCGATCGCCTCGCCATCGATGTCCGCCTCGATCAGCGTGGTGACGATGTCGTCGGTCGGGCACTGTCGGCGCTGCTCGGCCATCTCGTATGCGTAACCGAGGAGGCTGGCATTGGCGCCGGCGACGTCGACGCCCTGAAAGCTCGGGTCATCGGTGTTGATGATGACGTTGGACCATTCGAATAGCTGAGCGCGATCACCTGCCGGAACTCCGAGCAGATCGAAGATCGCGGTGAGCGGCAGATCGACGGCGATGTCCTCGACGAAGTTTCCGCCGTCCTTCTCCGCAGCTGCGGTCACCACGCGGCGCGCGACGGCGGTGAGGTTGTCGTGCAGCTGGCCGACCGCACGTGGCGTGAACAGCCGTGAGATCACCTTGCGCAGGCGGGTATGCGCGGGAGGGTCGTGGTTGATCAGCAGCGCCTTGGTGAAATCGAGTTGGTCGGCGGTGATGAAGTCCGGCAACCGCATGATCGCACCGTTCGCGTTGGTCGACCAGACCTGAGAGTCCTTCGACACGGCCCGGATGTCGCGATGCCGACTGATGACCCAGTAGCCGTCGTCACCGAAGACCGAGCCCGCAGGCTGCTGGTTGAACCACACCGGAGCGGTCTCACGCAGCCACGCGAACTCGTCGGTCGGTATACCCCGCTCCAACAGATCCGGATCAGTGAAATCCCACCCCGGTCCCATCGGACAGTCACCGTTCACTCGTGTCATAGCCACCTCGGCATCGTCGTCGAATCAAGTCAACATACAAGTAACACGATATATGTATGTTTACTAGGACTGCTACCGTTTCCCCAGGTCCAGCAAGCGCTGAGAGGGGATGCCGTGGCGCGACGACGGGGATGGAACGGACACCCGCCGACCGACGATGCCGAAGCCACCGAACGGATCGTCACAGCGGCAACCGAGCTGATGGAGCAGACCCAGGCGACTATTTCACTGGCCGACGTCGCGCAGTCGCTGGGAGTGATCCGTCAGACCGTGTACCGCTATTTCCCTACGGCAGACGCCCTCATGTCGACAGCGGCCCTGCGCACGGTCGACGCCTTGATCGCCCAACTGGCCGACCGCGCTCGCGGCATCACCGACCCGGCCGATGCCGTCGTCGAGATCATTGTCGGCGCAGTGACGCTCGTCCCACGGAACTCGCAGATGCGGGTCCTACTGGCCGGGCCGCAAGCGGGGGTGCACTCAACTGCCGTCCTGTCCGCAGGGTCGATCGCCTTCGGCCACACGATGATCGCGGCGCTCGATGTGGACTGGCCGGCTCACGGATACGCCGACGCCGACGTCGACGAACTCGCCGAGTACCTGCTGCGGGTTCTGCATTCGTTCCTCGTCGCACCCGCACCCGATCGCACCCCCGAAGAACTGCGTCGTTTCTTGGCACGCTGGGTGGCACCGGCCATCAAGCCGTAGCGACGTGGTCGTACGCCAGGTCAATTCAATCCTGGACGGCCGATTCCACCCTGCATCACTGCAGCTCGGGCGTACGATCGACAGAGCAAACCGAGAGGATTGTATCATGTCAAACTACGCCAATCGGACCATTGCCCGGACCGCGGCGATCACCACGACGGTTGCGGCCGCAGCGCTGCTCGGCGTCGCGGGCAACGCCTCCGCTGACGTCACACCTGGCACTTACACCTCGATCACCGAATCGTCCGGCGTCGTTCTGCTGCAGCGCACCGGACAGGTACGCGGCGGCAACCTCGTCCTGATCGGTCGTTATCGGATCCACCCAACCGCATCGGGCGGCTACGCCGACGTGTTCCCCGGACACCGCGTCTACATGAACAGCGACGGGCGCGGAGGATACCGCGGGCCGGCATACTTCAACGGCGTGCGGATCGGCACGTTCATTCTGAAGCCGCGCCGCTGAGCAGGAAGAGGCTGCGCGCCGATGGATCCCGACGCCAGGCCCCATACCTCGCTGAGTGTGTTGGTCGTCACCACCGTCGCGCACGTCCGCGAGAACCATTGTGGCGGCGGCGATATCCCATCAGGAACTGATCCTTATCACATGCCGTCGGCCTGGTATCGCTGCTCACTGTAATTCATCTGGCATAACTCCGCCTATCATGAAAGTCCATGAGCACGTCTTCAGGCGACACTGGCATCGCAGACCGGATCCGAAACGCGGCCTTTTCCGGCCGCATCACCTCGGCTGCCGACGCCGTCCGGCACATCCATCCCGGCGACACCGTAGCCATCAGCGGGTTCGCCAGTGCCGGCACGCCGAAGGACTCCATCCCGGCCCTCGCCGAGCGCATCCGGGAGGCCCGCGCGGGTGGATCGGACTTCACCATCAACCTCCTCACCGGGGCGTCGGTGTCGACGGATACCGAGCGCCTGCTGTCGGAGGTCGAGGGCATCGCCCTGCGTATGCCCTATCAGTCCGAGCCCACGGCACGTGGACGTATCAACCGCGGGCAGATGGACTACGTCGACATCCACCTCTCGCATGTCGCGCAGCAGGTCTGGCAGGGCTACTACGGCCACATCGACGTCGCGATCGTCGAAGTCGCAGGCATCACCGAGTCCGGTGAACTGATCCCCTCGGCATCGATCGGCAACAACAAGACCTGGCTCGACGTCGCCGACAAGATCATTCTCGAGGTCAATTCGTGGGTGCCTGCCGAGATGGAAGGCATTCACGACGTCTACTACGGCACGGCTCTGCCGCCCGATCGCAGGCCGATCCAGCTCACCCGCGTCGACGACCGCATCGGCCAGACCACCTACAAGGTGGATCCGTCGAAGGTGGTGGCCGTCGTCGAGACGCACGCCCGGGACGCCGCCAGCCCGCTGACCGCGCCGGACGCGGTCAGTGAGGCCATCGCCGGGCACGTCCTGGACTTCTTCGAGTACGAGGTGCGCGCGGGTCGGCTGCCCGCCGACTCGCTGCTGCCGCTGCAGGCCGGAATCGGCAACGTCGCCAATGCCGTGCTCGGCGGCCTGGACCGCGGCCCGCACAAGAACCTGACCTGCTACTCGGAGGTCATCCAGGACAGCATGCTCAGCCTCATCAAGGACGGCACCGTGGCGCATGCGTCGGCGACGGCCCTCGCATTGACCGAGGAGGGGATCGAAGAACTCGTCGCCAACATCGACTTCTACCGCAATCACATCACCCTCCGGCCGCAGGAGATCAGCAACCACCCAGAGGTGGTTCGTCGTCTCGGCGTGATCGCGATGAACGGGATGCTCGAGACCGACATCTACGGCAACGTGAACTCCACCCACGTCATGGGCACCAAGATCATGAACGGCATCGGCGGCTCCGGGGACTTCACCCGCAACGGCTACGTGTCGATGTTCTTGAGCCCGTCCACCGCCCGCGGCGGAGCGATCTCGGCGATCGTCCCGATGACCCCGCACGTCGACCACACCGAACACGACACCCAGGTGATCGTCACCGAGCACGGGCTCGCGGATCTGCGCGGCCTGTCACCGAGGCGCCGCGCCCGCCTGATCATCGACAAGTGCGCGCACCCGGACTACCGGCCGCTGCTCGACGACTACCTCGCGCGGGCCGAGGCCCAGCCCGACGCCGGTCAGACGCCGCACCTCCTCGGCGAGGCGTTCGGCTTCCATCAGCGGTACCAGGAGACCGGGTCGATGCGCTGACGGTGGCCGATCCTAGCTGGTCGAGGACCGCCTGCAGTCGACCGCGCACGCCGCCCTTGCTGGTCGAGTAGCGCCTGCAGTCGACCGCGCACGCCGCCCTTGCTGCTCGAGTAGCGCCTGCAATCGACCGCACACGCCGCCCTTGCTGCTCGAGTAGCGCCTGCAATCGACCGCACACGCCGCCCTTGCTGGTCGAGTAGCGCCTGCGAGCGCAGCGAGCACGCGCGTATCGAGACCCCCGTTTCTCAGGTGCCGCAGAAGGTACGAAATCCGGAACTGAACGATTCCGGTGCCGGACCAACCAGATCCGACCACTCATCGCGGGGTGCGTAGGGGTGCGTGACCGCGTCCAGCAGTCGGTGGAACGGGGCGAGGTCGCCCGCGGTGGCGGCGCGCAGCGCGTCGTCGAGCTGATGATTCCGCGGAATGTAGACCGGGTTCACCGTATCCATCTCGACCGCGATCCGTGTCTCCTCGACACCGCGCTCGGCCAATGCCGTCCGCCACCGATCCAGCCACGACGCGCTCGCCTCGCGGGGCAGCAGGTCGTCGAGAGCTGTGGAGTCGCCGCGCAGTTCGCCGCCCAAGGCGCGGAAGGTGCCGGTCCAGTCGGCGCGGTGGTCGTGCATCAACGTCAGCAGGTCGTCGAGCAACTCACCGTCCGTCACGTTGTCGGCGAGGCCGAGCTTGGCCTTCAGCCCGGCGGCGAAGTATCGCTCGTAGTGATCGTCGAAGGTGTTGAGGGCTGCGGTGGCTGCGGCGATTCCGTCATCGGGAACGGGGGAGATGAGTGTCAGGAGTGCCTCGGCGAACCGAGCCAGGTTCCACTTCAGCGCAGTGGGCTGGTTCCCCAATCGGTAGCGGCCGCCGTGGTCAATGGAGCTGAACACGGCGTCGGGGTCGTAGGCGTCGATGAAGGCGCAGGGGCCGTAATCGATCGTCTCGCCGGAGATGGTGGTGTTGTCGGTGTTCATCACGCCGTGGACGAAGCCGACCAGCATCCACTGGGCGACGAGTGCGGCCTGCCGCTCGATCACGGTTTCCAGGAACGCGAGGTAGCGGTTCCGGTCGCCGTCCTCTGGAAGATCGACGAGCTCGGGGTAGTGACGGTTGATCGCGTAATCGGCGAGCGGCCGGAGCAGGTCCGGGTGTCGGACGGCCAGCTCGAAGGTGCCCACCCGCAGGTGGCTGGCCGCCACGCGGGCGAGCACCGCTCCGGGCTCGGCGCCGTTCCGGTGGACGTCGCGGCCGGTGGCCACGACCGCCAGCGAGCGGGTGGTCGGGATACCGAGCGCGTTCATCGCCTCGCTGACCAGGTACTCGCGCAGCATCGGTCCGACCACCGCGAACCCGTCGCCGCCGCGGGAGAACGGGGTGGGCCCGGAGCCCTTCAACTGCAAGTCGAGCCGGCACCCCGCGGTGTCGATCAATTCGCCGAGCAGCAGCGCACGCCCGTCGCCGAGCATCGGCGCGTAGCCGCCGAACTGGTGTCCGGCGTACGCGGTCGCGACCGGGGTGGCGTCGGCCGGGCTCGCAGCGCCGGACAGGATCGCGACGCCGTCGTCGCTGCGCACCGCCGCAACGTTCAATCCCAGCGACTCCGCAAGGTCCTCGTTCACGATCAGGAGCATCGGGTCGGGGACCTCGGCGCCCTGCCACGCGACGGTGAGCGGCGCCAGTGCCTCGACGAAGGTGTTCTCGAAACCGGCGATCGCGGTGCTGGTCGGTGCGGGGGGTTCTGGTGCAGCGGACACGCCTCCCAGGGTAGCCGGGTTGCCGACGGTGCCGATTCCTTCGCACTAGGGGTAGACGAGCTACGGGTAGGCGAGGCCGGTGTGGTTCTCCGCGAACGTCCAGAGCTGCTCGCCCACTGCGGGGTCGTGGACGATGAGACTGCCCTGGACCGCGGCGGGAGCACCGGTGAGCTGGAAGGGACCTGACGGCCCGAAGTACTCCCCGCCGACGGCTGTCGGATCAGTGGCGGCGCGGAGCGCGGGCAGCGCTCCGGCGTACGCGTCGTTGATGAACAGGCGCAGGACCGGCCAGGTGAAACGGCTGTGGTAGACACGCTGGATCCATCTGCTGCGTTCGCGCATCACGCCGGTCCGGGCGGCGCCGGGGTGAGCGGCGAGGGAGATGGCGCGCGCTCCCGTCGCGGTGAAGCGGCGATCGAGTTCAGCCGCGAAGATCAACTGGGCGAGCTTGGCTTCGGCGTAGGCGCGCATCGGTGTGGTCGAGCTGCCGACGCCGAGCCGCGTCGGGTCGATGCCCTTCGTGCGATGGGCGAGACTGCCGACCGTCACCACGCGCGCGGCGGGAGCGCGAAGTAGGGCAGGGCTGAGGAGCCCGATGAGCGCGAAGTGGCCCAGGAAGGTCGATGCGAAACCGAGTTCGATGCCGTCGGCGTTCCTGACGACCTCGGTCGGGATGTACCCGGCGTTGGCGACGACGATGTCGATTGTGCGGTGATCGGCGTTGATCCGATCCGCGCACTGCCGAATCGAGTCGGCGTCCGCGAGGTCTAGCGGCACCACGACGACGTCCGCATCGGGATGCTCGGCGAGGATCTGAGCACGGGCCGCCTCGGCGGTGCTCTGCGTTCGACACGCCATCACGACAGTCGCGCCGAGTCGCGCCAGCCCGCGCGCGGTTTCGTATCCGATGCCCGAGTTGGCGCCGGTCACCACCGCGACCCGCCCTGTCAGACCGGCGGCGTCGGCGAGCGTCCATGGTGCCGCTGCGTCCTTGCGAGACACTCGCGATCTCCCGTCGTAGTGATTGGCCGGCCCCGGTGGTCGGCAGGATCACGCTACAGGGGTCTCCGGCGAGGGCTAATCCCCATCCGACAGTGAGCGCTCGTTCTACGCCCTGACGCCATCGGGCTTCGAATGGGAAGCGGATGGAATCCGAGGATCCGATCGCGGCGATCGCCGGTGTCGGCATCCCTGACAGTTAGCGTGGTGCGGAGTCGCGGTCAAGGAACGACGCCAACGTCGCGTCGGCGAGCCTCGGTTTTCGCGATTCCTGGCGGGCTGCCGCCGCGATCTGTGCAGCCCCGATCGCAATCGCCATCATCACGACCGGAACTCCGACATAGGTCAGGCCGATCCAGAAGCCATTGGCCCCGATCAGGCCCAGCACGGCAAAGCCGGCCATGACGGCGACCATGCACCAGGAAACCCACCAACGCATGACGAAACCTGCGACCAACGGGGGCACGACGAAGAGAGCACCCAGCTGGCCGACCTGTGCAACTCCGACCGCGGTCAGAATACTGGCGTCGCACGTCGCGAATCGTCCAGGATCGTCAGGGTTCGAGACAAAGGCCGAGTGAGAGCACACCGCAGAAACGACGTCCACCGAACTCGACGCGAACCAGGCGGTCAGCGCGGCCGCGGCTACCGCGAGAGCGAACCACAGGATTCGAACGACCGTCATTGGTCGTGTCTACCACGCAATTCTCCCAAGGTGCGTTCATCGCAGCCTTCTCATGCTTCGCGCACGCCCCTCGCGGCCGCGGCCTCCTCGTTGAGGATCGGCAAGGCGACGTTCATGGCGTGCACGCCGAGCGAGGTGGACAGCTTGAGCACTTCGAAGATCTCCTGTTCGGTCACTCCGATGCTCAGCGCCGCTCGGATGTGGCGGCGGACCCCAGGTGCGTACATGTGCGTGCAGGCCGCGTCGACCGCGATGGCGATGAGTTCGACCGTCTTGCGGGGGATCACGCCGGACTCGTACGGCTCGATGATGGCCGCCATGTAGTCGTCCGCCCACTTCTGGTCGTAGTCCTCCATGCCGTCCCACAACGGATTCCACGAACCAGAGTCTTTGAGTCGGTCAACGGTTCCGGCGGCCGACGTCTCGGTGGTTGCGGCATTCCAGTGGTGGAGAGCGGTCATGCGAATCATCCCTTTCAGGGGTAGGCGGTCATCGGAAGCGAAGGATCTGTCGAAGGTGCTGCAGATCGATGTGGACATCGTTGATGACGTGATTCACACTATTGGCCCCTAGCCTTCTACGATTTGCTTAACGGGACAGATTATTTTGCAGTTTGGGGCATACGTGCAGCAGCCGATGGTGCGGAAGGCAGTTCTCAACGGCTACACGGAACTGATGTTCCGGTGGGGCCACGACCCGTCCGCTCTCATGCGGTCGGTCGGAATCGATCCGGCGATGACCGGCGGCGAGGGATGGCTGTCGGCCGAGGCCGTCAACACGCTGTTCGAGTTGTCAGCAGCGACCACCGGTCACGAGGACTTCGGCATGCAGCTGGCGACGGCGCGCGGGTTGTCGAACCTCGGCCCGGTGGCTCTGGCGGCACGCGAGGAACCGGATGTCCGGGGCGTGATGACGATGATGCTGCGCCACATCAACGTCCACAACGAAGGTCTCGTGACCCGACTGATCGAGGGGGACGGCCGGGCCACGGTGCAGATCGGACCGCCGGCAGGCTTCGTCCTCGGCCCGCAGAGCATCGAACTCACCATCGCCGCGACGACGCGCATCCTGCGAGAGTTCCTGCACGACGATTGGCAACCCTTGACGGTGTGCTTCACCCATCAGCCGCCGTCGGACCTCGGAACCCATCACCAGATCTTCGGCGCCAACGTCAGGTTCGGCAGCAGCTTCAACGGGATCGTCTTCTACTCCCACGCACTGGACCGGCGCAACGAGACGTCCGATCCGCTGCTCCGGCCCCTCGTCAGCCAGTATCTGCAGAGCTTGCTGCCGCAGGAGTCGGCGACCACGGCCGACCGGACTCGGTCGATGATCGAGTCCCTGCTGCCCACCGGACGCTGCTCCGCGGCGCACATCGCGCGCAGCTTCGGCATGGACCGGCGCACCCTGCATCGGCATCTGACCGAGGAGAACGCGAATTACCGATCCCTCGTCGACGAGGTGCGGATGAGCCAAGCGCAGTACTATCTCGCGAACAAGAATCGCACGATGACTGAGATCTCCCAGGATCTGGGCTTCGCGTCGCTCAGTACGTTCTCACGCTGGTTCCACTCCAAGTTCGGCTGTAGCGCCCGCTCCTGGAGTTCGCAGCGTGTCGCGACGTCAGAGGCTCGTACCCGCGGCGAATCGCCGACATAGACGGCAGTCCGCGACTGCTATCCGGAGACCCGCTCAAGTACGGCGAGGGGAGTGGTCCGGATCGGCTGCCGTCAGAGTGCTGAGTGCAGTCATCGCGGAGATCTCGATCGTCGCGATGTGCTCGAGCAGCTGACTCGCTTCGACGAGATGCGCCGACTCGCCCACGACGCCCGCCTGCTCAATGAGGCCGGCGACACGCGTCCAGAGCAGAGCGGATTCCGCGAAGCGGTCCCGTGCTTGCTCCACGACGTCCGCGCTCGGCTCGCCGTCCAGGAGTCCGTGGCACTCGGTCAGGAAGTCGCGGTACAGGTTACGAAACAGTGCGCCTCCGGTGCCGGCACGCTCCATCAGCGTGGCGATGACGGGGAGGTCTCGGTCGGGGCGGTCGACGCGCGTGAACCACGACGGCACCCGCCGGGCGGCGGTGCGGATTCCTCGGCCGCCGAGATTGGCGATCGGCGGGGACAGGAAGTCTTCAGCACACGCGGTGATCGCGGGTATCAGCGCTGGAATGTGTTGTCCCGCATCCATGTTCGCCGCCTCGACCATCATCGTGAAGGAGCGGTGGCGGGCCGACATCGGTCCGCGTGCGGCACGTGCTCTGGCCAGACTCGCCAAGCTGGTGGACACGGCTCCGCCCTGCTGTGCAGTGTCGACCAGGTAGGCCCGCTCGGCGTCGTAGCCGTACATCGCGACGACGTGTCCGGCGAAGTGCACGGGGGAGCCGAAGTACTCGAGGTCGTGGCTGTCGAGCTGGAGCCCGACGGGACTCCCGTCGTCGATCGAGGAGCGGACCTGCTCCCAGGCCTTGCGTGGGGACGTGGTCTCCAGGGCTCTCAGCTCGACCCCCAGCCGCCGGGTCAGGTTCTGAGTGAGGACGAAAGGCTTCACCCTGCCGCCCAGGAAGGGCAGTTCTTGCTGCTTCGAGTCCCAGTAGATGAACGACAACCCGCCGCCCAGCCCGAAGAGCATCGATTCCGAGAGGTCGAGGCCTGCGTGGCTCAGGAGCACGCCGAGCGCGGTCGTCTCGCAGTGCATACCGCCGGTTGAAGCGACGCCGCCGACGATCCGCGCGCCGGGCGGCGTGGACGCATCACTCGCCGACTCGTCTGTCAGACCGCCAACTCGTTGTCGGGCCATGCGCCCAGCGTATATGCGCGCTCGACGACTCCGGACTTCCGCTTGGCTGCTGCGTCTGGTTCCCACGGATGTTTCGGTCGGGCGAGGACGGGGCACTCAGACAGGGGACAGCAAGCACGACACGGTGAGGAGCGATGCATGACGGGCAACGATCCGATCTTCCTGAATTCGACTACCCGGGAACCGCGACCTGCACGACCGCTGGATGGCATGGTCGTCGCCATCCTCGCGACGGACGGCGTGGAGGAGGTCGAACTGACCGAGCCTCGCGCCGCGCTGGAGGGGGCCGGTGCGCAGGCCGTTCTGGTGTCGCTGCACGACGGCGAGATTCAAGCGATGCACCGCGACGTCGAGCCCGCCGGACGCTTCCGGGTCGACAAGGTGGTCAACGATGTTTCTGTGGCCGATTTCGACGGTCTTCTCCTGCCCGGCGGGACGACCAATCCCGACAAGCTCCGCCAGAATTCTCATGCGGTCGACTTCGTTCGGGGTTGCATGCACGCGCAGCGGCCGACCGGAGTCATCTGCCACGGCCCGTGGACTCTGGTCGAAGCAGGTGTCGTCTCGAGGCGAACGCTGACCAGCTATCCCAGTGTTCGCACCGATATCAGGAATGCCGGAGGCATCGTGGTCGACGGCGAAGTGGTGGTCGACGGTTCCCTGGTGTCGAGCCGGGGACCAGCGGATCTGCCTCAGTTCTGCGCCAAGATCGTCGATGTCTTCGCCGATGCCACCAGGGCGATGGTCGGGGATGCGCGGCGATCGCGCCCCGCGCAGTGAGCCGGAACAGTAGTTCACCGGGTGTCACCCGACAAACCAACAGCCCCACCCATCACGGAGTGACCCGCGTTCCAGGCGTCGATGAATGCGGCATCGAGCCGATCGTCGCCCCGCGCAGCGAACGCCGTAGGCCCAAGCACGACATCAGGTTCACCGGAGCCAAGACCGCGGCGGGCGCCACATCCAGGTAGCCGAGATACCTGTCGTCGAGTTCCATCGATGCCAGAAGATCGCCGAACAACTCCTGGTGAACTCGTTCGCCGCGACCTGCGCCGTACTCGTCGAACTCGACAGCGACGAACGCCGCCTTCGATGCTCCGCGCAGCCGTGGGATAGCCCAGGCATGCGGGTCCGCCTCCTTCAAGTGGTAGATCGATCGGGCGGCGAAGTAGTCGACGAACTCGTCATCGGTGCCGTGTCGCGCGAGTTGGTCGGAGGCGCCCGTCGGCACCGTCCGGGCGAGCGCCCCGAGTGCGGCGTCGGCAGTGGTGTCTCCTGCGAACGGCGAGATCTGATGCTTGACGGCGTCGAGAAACAGATCTTCGATGCGGACCCGTACCTCCACCAGGGTGGGATCCCATTCACAGTCACGCCCCGCGTCTGCCCATCCGCGGTAGTACAACTCCTGGCACACGGTCATCGACAGCTGACCGTCGTCGCCCCACGGATCGAGATCTTCAGGTATCGCAATCCGGGCTCGGTTGTCGGCGGATCGCGCGCGGATCGCCTCGATCACGGCCTCGGACACTGGTCCGCGCGGGGAGGGAAGCGTTGCCTGCGCACCGCGGGACGAGGCCCCTTCCGTTCGGAGCACGTACTTCACCTGGCCTTTCCTCACGTCTGATCGACGAGTACCCCTCGCCGCAGCAACGCAAACATGCGGCGTGACAGGCCCTCGTGCGGCCGGCGACCCCGAGGATTGAATACGTGCTCGTTGGGGTACCCGAAACGGCACGACATGTGGGGCGCACTGACGTGGCCGTCTCGCACCGACGGCAGGAGGTCCCTGTATGAAGAAGTCCGCACTGGCCCCACGCCGGTCCGCCGGTCCCGTCGACGAGAACCGTATCGGGCGGGTCTACGAGCCGCAGGACGACACCGCGCTGCTGATCGACGCCCTCCGGGACATCGACCTGCGTGGTGCGCGGGCGCTGGATCTCTGCTCCGGTTCCGGTGCGGTTGCGGTGAGCGCGGCGCTGGGTGGAGCCGCGGTCACAGCCGTCGATTCCTGCCCGCGGGCGACTGCCGCGACTCGTCGAGCGGCCGTCGCTGCCGGAGTCGCTGTGGACGTCGTCTGCGCCGATCTCGCCGACGTCACGGGTGAGACCTTCGATCTCATCACCTGCAACCCGCCGTATGTCCCGACACCACCGGGGACAGAGCTGTCGGCTCCCGGGCCACACCACGCGTGGAATGCCGGCCCGGACGGGCGTGCCGTCCTCGACGTGGTGTGCGCACTGATCCCCGGACTGCTCGCCGACCGGGGTACCGCCTTCGTTGTGCAGTCCGAACTCGCCGGCGTGCACCAAACGATCATGGCGCTGCGCGCGGCCGGCTTGCGGACGAATCTTGTTCGCAAGCGCTCCATCGCTTTCGGCCCGGTCCTGCGGTCGCGCCGAAACGAGCTCGTCGACGTCGGTCTCCTCGATCCGACAACCGACCTCGAATCCATCGTTGTCACGCGGGCCGACCGAACCACTGCCGGTGACGGAAGTGATCGTCATGAGTGCTGAGCACGCGGCGCGACGTGTGCGCCTGGTCGCCAAAGGGCCGATCCTGGTGGAGGGTCCCGTGGACGTTGAACGACCGGACGGAACAACCCTCCACTGCGATCGGTTTCAGGTGGCGATCTGCGCGTGCGGATTCAGCGGTACGCCTCCGCTGTGCGACGCCAGCCATCGTCGACTCCTGCGGCGGCGCCGCGACTGACTGCGGTCGCCGCCAGCATCGTTGACCAGCGCATGTTTCACCACAGTCCCGCCGGGTACCCGAGTGGTTGCGGATGCAGACGCATCCAGTCGGGTCGGTCTTTCGCCGACCCAACCAACGGAGCAGAAGGGAGCACAGTGTCATGACGGCCCACCACACGCCCGGGGTCGACGGCCCGACGCCCCGCGACCCGAGCCACGCACACGCCCCGGAGCGCAGCCTGCGCCCGCTTAAGGTCGCCGGCCTGGTCGGCTACGGATTCCTACTGGCAGCTATCGCCTTGGTCGGCGTCACCTTGGCCGCGGCCGCCTTCGACACGGCCCTGACGCCATGGATCGTCGCGACCATCGTGTGCGGCGTGATCGGCATCGGATTCATCGCGACCGTTCGGGTCGCGTTGGCGCGGCATCCAGCCCGCGACCGCCCTCAGCACGACCCGCTCATCCCCGAAGTGACTAAGGAGGAGGCGGTGACCTACCAACGGGAGCATCACGGCCGCCCAGACGTTTCGCGATAACGCACCGGCGAACGCCCGACTGACTCCGTCTAGAACACCAACGCCGCAGGAGGCATTCATGGCACATATCGATTCGAGTGAGATAGCCATCGATCAGTCGCAGATGACGGTCTTGCTCGCGGGCGGAGAGATCCTCTCCGTACCACTCACGGCACGAGTCGACACCGACACCGGCGATGTCACCTTCCACACCGATCCGGGCAAGTTGACCCCGGCGGTCAGCGCCGATCCGAATCCAGGAGGAATGTCGGATTCCAGCACCGGCGACGATGCGTCGCACGGGGCGGTCGTCGCCCCGTCGCCGTCATATCTCACGCCTCGGGAGCCCTGATTCCGATCGCCGCATCGGATTCTCACCGCCTCATCGACAGATGCGACACGTGTGCCGCACCCATTCGTTCTCGTGAAGGAGACAAGCATGCCCACGCATAGGACCATCATCGGACAGCACGACGCCGACCGGTTGATCGAACTCCTACAGGTTCGGCTCAGCGCACTGAACGATCTTCACCTGACGCTCAAACACGTCCATTGGAATGTCGTCGGACCCAATTTCATCGGGGTCCATCAGATGATCGACCCGCAGGTGGAGACGGTGCGCGGTTTCGCCGACGTACTGGCCGAACGCATCGCCGCACTCGGCGGCGCCCCGTCCGGGACGCCGTCCGCCATCGAGCGGGACCGAACATGGGATGACTACAGCCTGGGGCGTGACACGGTGGACGCCCATCTCGCTGCGCTCGACGTGGTGTACGACGGCGTGATCGCCTCCCACCGCGCGGCGATCGACACCGCAGGCAAGATCGACCCGGTCTCGGAGGACATCTTGATCGGCCAAACCGGCGACCTCGAACAGTTCCAGTGGTTCATGCGGGCGCATCTCGAGGACCCCCGAGGGCGTGTCCCGCACGCCTCCGAGTCCACCGAGGAGGGGGCCGCAGCAGCGGTCCGCTGAATCCGGAACCGCGACCTCGGCTCGTCGGTGCCGATCGACGGCGGTCGACCGAAGAACTCCGTTCGACCGCCGTCTCGCATCGGCCCGAATCAGGCCGGGACCAGTTGGCACCGCAGATGAGTGATCGACTGCCGAAGCAGGCGCGACACATGCATCTGAGACAGTCCGGTGCGCTGCGCGATAGCGCTCTGCGAGAGATCCTCGTAGAACCGCAGCTTCAGAATGCGTCGTTCGCGGGCGCGCAGCGTCGCGAGTGCGGGTTTCAGTGCGTGGGTGTCCTCGACCAAGTCGAACCCGGCGTCTTCCTGACCCAGTAGATCGACTGTCGGCGTGCCTTCGTGGCCGCGGGCCGGAGCATCCAGTGGAATGGTCACCGACGCCGCTGTGACCAGCCGCGCCCGGTCGATTGCGGAGACCTCCACGCCTAGATCACTGGCGAGTTCGTCCCTTGTAGGCGACCGACCCAGGCGTTGCGCCAGTTGTTCCTCTGCGTCGCCGAGCCGCAGCGCCAACTCTTTCGCGCGGCGTGGCGTCCGCACCGTGGTCGTTCGGTCACGGAAGTGTCGGCGCACCTCACCCGTGACGGTCGGGACGGCAAACGACAGGAAGTCCGTGCCTAGCGACGGATCGAACCGGTCGACCGCGTGCACGAGTCCCAGACGTGCGACCTGCAGTAGGTCGTCGTAGGTCTCACCTCTCCCTCCATAGCGTTGAGCGATGTGCTGAGCCAGCGGTAGACACGCGATGATCGCCTCGTCGCGCAGCGCGTCCCGCCGCACGGAGTCGTCGTCAGCCAGTTCGGCACGCTCGGCGAGGAGATCGCCCACAAAGCCGTATTCGTTGTCCTTCATTCGAGAGCTCCTTCGACTGCCATCCGCACGGAAGCAGCAACGCACGTGGCGCAGCCGGACTGTGCGGAGATGTGAAGGCCCTGACGCATACGCGTCCTCAAGGCGTCGAACTCGGCTGTTGGTTGAACCGAGTGACCACAGGCTACCCCCAAAACGACACTGCGAGCAGAAGTTCCTCGAGCTCGTTGTGTGACCACCGGACGTTTCGTTGCGTCGGTACCGGGTACTCCGTTGATGGGACACGCACCGAAGCACTGCCACGCGCTGCGTGACGACGCAGGTGCGAGCAGGGGACCCGTGCTGACGCTCCAACAAGTACCAACCCATCCGAAGGAGGAATCGTGAGCTCTTCCGACAGCGCACAGAACAAGGCCGAGGAACTGAAGGGGCGGGCCAAGGAGGCCGCCGGTGCAGCGACCAACGACGACGAACTGAAGAACGAGGGGCAGGCCGACCAGGGCGTAGCCACCGCGAAGCAGAAGGTCTCCGAGGCTGCAGACAAGGTCAAGGAGGGCGTCGAGACGGTCAAGGAGAAACTGACCGGACACTGATCCGGTACAGGGACGGGCCCGTCACTCAGATCTGAGTGACGGGCCGTTCAACGTGCGCACGGGCCGCTCGATGTGTTTCAGTGAGCGGGGTAGTGGGCACCCTATGGGCATGGACACCGAACATGACAAGCTCGCAGGCGGCGCCCCGCGTCAAAGTGCGCCCTACCCGGGAGCGACGGACCAGATGGCCCCGCGTCCCGACGATGAGATGCGCGATTGGGTCGGGAGCGGCCTGTTGGAGGGACGACGAGCGCTGATCACCGGCGGCGATTCCGGGATCGGGCGGGCGGTCGCCGCAGCGTTCGCGAAGGAAGGCGCCGACGTCGCGATCGCCTATCTCTCCGAGGACGACGATGCCGCCCATACGGTCGACCTGATCGAATCGGAGGGGCGACGGGCCCTCTGCATCCGCGCCGACCTTGCCGATCCCGCCGAATGCCGCCGTATCGTCGAGAAGACCGTCGACCGCTTCGGCGGGATCGACATTCTGGTCAACAATGCCGCGACGCAGGTGCCGGTGGACGACCTCGCCGAGTTGAGCGCCGAGCAATGGGAGCGCACGTTCGCAGTCAACTCCTCTGCTGTTTTTCATACGACGAAGGCCGGGCTCGAGCACCTCACTCCCGGCGGGTCGGTCGTCAACACCGGCTCTGTTAACGGTCTGCGCGGCAACAAGAAACTCATCGACTACTCGGCGACCAAGGGGGCTGTGCACGCGCTGACCTTCTCGTTCGCCCAAGCCCTGATGGAGCGACGGATTCGTGTGAACTGCGTGGCTCCGGGTCCGGTGTGGACGCCCCTGATCCCGGCGACGTTCTCCGAGGACGAAGTGGAGGGCTTCGGCGCTCAGGCCCCCTACGGCCGACCCGCACAACCCGACGAGGTCGCCCCGTCGTTCGTCTTCTTCGCGGCCGATCGCCTGTCGTCGTACTACACCGGAGAGGTGCTCGCTCCCACCGGAGGTGAGACGTTGCCCGGTTGACCAGCAACTCGCCGTCGCACCGGCCGCGCTCACCGAGCGGGCCGCGAGAAAGGAGAAGCGTCATGCCCAAGACCGACAAATCAGGTCGACCTCGTAAATCTGAACTTCCCGATACGATCGGCCGATCGCTGGCCAAGGCGCAACGCACCTTCGCCGAGGCTCATGACAGTGCGCTCGAGGAGTACGGATCCGAGGAACGCGCACACAAGGTCGCCTACAGCGCCCTCAAACACTCTTACGAGAAGGTCGGGGACCATTGGGAGGAGAAGGCCCACCGCGGACCGTCCGATTCCCGAGCCAAAAGGGGAGGCCCGCATCCCTCTGGCGAGAGCGCGGACGGGGTAAATGCCAATGCGACCAAGGAGCATCTTCTCGACGTCGCCCGCCGATTGGAGATCACCGGCCGCTCGCGGATGCGTAAGTCCGAGCTGATCGACGCGATCAGGGCTGCGAACAAGAACGCGACCAGCAAGGCCGGGTCCGCCGGTTCGTAACGTCAACGCACGTCGCTCATCGAACGAGGTTTGGCGATCCGTGCTCGCGGGTAGTCAAGGAGTGGCCCGCGTTCGTCGGACGCCGATCTCAATCATGGAGGTACTGCGATGCACTCAGCAGATATGGACATCACCCCGGGGACGCATGTCCGCTGCCGGCTGCCTTCGGGAGATACGGCCGATGCCGTGGTCTCGGCCATCCGACGGTTCCCCGTCGATTTCATCGAGGTTCAGCTCGACCGCGACGGCACCAAGGTCCCCGTCCCGCGCTCGGACATCGCACAGTCGATCCTGCCGATTGAGCACGAGACGTCCGTTCAGGACGTGCTCGATCATCAGTGACGGTTGACGGTTCGGCGACCGTCGGTCTGCTGGCCGATCCCGGTGTTCCGCGCCAAGTAGCAGCGGCGGTCGCCGACGAGTTGTCGGCTGACCTGACGACCCGTACCGGGCAGCACTGGACGGTGGATGTGCGGGAGGAATCGTTGCCGATCACCGCGGGCGGCGACATTCCGTTGATGGCCGAGAAGCGGGAGGTACTGCACAGCAATCAATGGCGCTGGCTGGTTTACCTGTCCGACCTGACCCACTACCGAGACGCCACGCCGGTCCGCTATCAGCTGTCCGGCGAGGAGCCAGCCATCGTGGTCTTCGTACCCGCGTACGGATGGCTGCGCAAAACCGTGAGAATCCGACGGCTACTCGGCGACCTGATCCTCGCCGACCTGCCGCCGACATCCGAACCGCTGCCTCGGGAGTCAGTGCGCCCCGTCGAGCGGCGCCCTAGACAATGCGTCCACCGTGGTCACGGTGTGCTCGGCGACCACACTCCTGCATCTCATACTGTTCGCCGGGATGACGATACTCAGCGGAACGGTCGTGGAGCCGACCTACCTGGCGGACCAACTCGGCCACCCTGTCACGATCGCCGACTATCTGCACCTCGGGTGGTTCTCGGCGTCGATGGGAACCATCGCAGGCGCTCTCGGCTCCAATCTTCGACGACGAGAACGTGGTCCGAGAAGGCACCTACAGTCGACGCTGGCACCAGCGACGGCTGCTGAACGACGACTACAGCCGGTGACGCCGGTCGATCACGCCCAGGGACCCCACGCTCGTAGACCGGAACTCGAGCAGAGGCGTGACCAACGCCGCTCGGGGACCGACACTTCGTCACAGTGACGATAAAGTGACGCCGGGGAGATTGTGCGATACGTGCGCCGGAATCGATGCGACACCTACGGAAGAAGTCGAAACGATAACCTCAGCATCAAACCCGCACAACACCAACCGAGGCGCAGGCAACCCTACGAGGTGCGACGGTCAGTGCACGTAGACTCCGGGTGAACAACCAACCGCGACCACGGTCTAACGAAGCCCTGATGGCGATTCGCAATCGATCGATCAGCGTGATGCACATCGAGACCTGCCAACTTAGATGTACTGGTAACCACTCGTATCACTTTGTCTCGAGTCCAAACCAGCTGAGGCAGGCTCCGAAACCTGCCCTCAGGACGAAAGGGCAGGGACCGGTTTCGTGTAGCCGTCATCGCTGGCAGTTGGTTT
>NZ_JAAYXO010000034.1 GCF_012515855.1 Gordonia sp. (in: high G+C Gram-positive bacteria) | reverse complement strand
TGGACCACTTAGGGGGCTGGATGGCACGCACTGTTGGTCCGGGGGCGCTCGTCCTCGGGGAGATCGCGGGTGCGGCCGATCTGGTGGAGGCGATCGTCGACCGCATTGCCGACGGGATCCTCACCGACGGTGACCGGTTGCCGTCGAGTCGGGCGCTTGCCGAACAGTTGGGGCTGTCACGGGGGACGGTGGTGCGGGCGTTCGACGAGCTCGCGGCGGCCGGGTTCGTCGTCGCGGTGCATGGTTCGGCGACCAGGGTCAGCGAGGGCGCGGGTCAGGCGGCACGCGCCGGCGCGCGGACGCGGGAAGTCCGCGGCGCGGCGTCGGCCACCGCTTTCGTGCCGAGGCAGGGTCGACCACTGGACGATCTGCGCCCGGGGATCCCCGATGCGACGCTGGTGGATGAGCGGGCCTGGCGCAGCGCCGTTCGGAAGGCGGCGGCGGAAGGGCTGGCCGGGCTGAACCCTTGGGAGGAGCCGAGCCCGCGCCTGCGGACGGAGTTGGCCGGTCATCTCCGTAGGCACCGAGGCATCGGGGCAGCCGATCCGGTGCTGTTCGACAGCTCGCGCTCGGCGATCGCGGCGCTGTGTGCCGCATTCGTGGCGCAGCGAGGCGACGCGGGGGATGTTGCCTTTCATGCCGAGGACCCGGGATACCGCGGTGCGGTACTCATGGCGCGGGAACAGGGCCTCGAGGTGCGGTTTCACCGGGTGCATCCCGACGGCATCGACGTGGCGGAGCTCGGCGACCGGCCGGCGATAGTGTTCACGACACCGGCGCACCAGTACCCCCTCGGCCATCGGATGAGCGTCGATCGGCGGGTGGCGCTGGTCGACTGGGCGCGACGCACGGGGTCGCTGGTGATCGAGGACGACTACGACGGTGAGTTCCGATACGGCGTCGCTCCGCTGCCCGCGTTGGTGACGCTGCCCGGCGCGGAGGAATCGGTCGCGTATGTCGGGACGTCGTCGAAGTCGTTGGCTCCGGACCTTCGCGTCGCGTGGTGTCTGCCGCCCGAGGGGTTGAGGCGGGCTGTCGATCGGTGGTTGGCGGTGCATCGTCGCGGGCCGTCGTCGCTGCCCGCTGATGCTTTGGGGCACTTCATCGCTGTGGGGGCGATGGATCGGCACCTGGCGCGGGCCGCGCGCGTGTACAGCGACCGACGGGGTCGACTGGTGGCCGCGCTCAAACGCGCCTGCCCCGACCTCGCCGTGACCGGCGTCGAGGCCGGCCTGCACTTGTGCGTCTTGCTGCCGGACCTCGACGACCGCGCGGTGGTTCACGCGCTGGAGGACGCAGGGTGGCGGGCCCGTGCTCTGAGCAGTCAGTCGGAGAACCATCCGGTGTCCGGACTGGTGCTGAACTACTCGCGGCTCGGCGGCCGCGACGCGGCAGAGTTCGCGGCGGCGCTGCGCGTGGTGCTGAGCCGTTCCGGCGCCTAAGAAATGTCAGACCCCGGGAATACCATAGAACATAAGTTCGATTCAGCGATTCGAAGGGGAAGTCAATGGCGACGCACACAGCCATCCGTCAGCCGGTCTCGACGGTCCAGGTCACCGATGATTCGATTGTCATTCGTATTGTTCGCCCCGCCGCGGCGGGTGGGGATCAGGCTGCGGGCGTTTCGGCGGCGACGTCGGGCGCTGTGCGGGAGAGCCGCGCGGCCCGCCTGGGTTTCGCTGCGCGCGTGGATTCGTTCGCCGGGGTGGTGATGTGGCATCGCTACCGCGAGATCTACGCGCTGCTGCGGGAGAAGTGCGCCGAGGCCGAGGCGGGTGCCGGCTCGACCTCGGAGGTGTACGGCCGCATCTATGATCCGCTCTGCACGATCGCCGCGTCGTATGCGGCCGCGGCCGGGGTCAGGCAGTTCACCGCGGAGCGGTTCGTTGAGCGAGCGGTGGCGTGCGCCGAACGCATCCCGGCCGTCGGCGCACTGCTGCGTGACGGGCTGATTCCGGATGCGTGGTTCGCGCGCGTGGTGGAGCAGACCTCCTTGATCAACGACCTCGGTCTGCTCGCACTGATCGACGCGGAGATCGCTTACCGGCTGATGGGGATGGGCGGACTGTCGGCCAAGCGGGTCGAGTCGGTGGTTGCCGCGGTGGTCGCCGAACACGACCCGGATGCGGTGACGCTCACCCGCGAGCAGGTGCGGGCGTACAAGAAGGTCATGGTGAACCCCCTCAACGAGGGGATGTCCGAGCTCATCGTCACCGCCTCGGCCGAAGACGTCCGGATCGCCAAAGAGACCCTCGACGCGGTGATAGCCGGAGTGTGCCCGAAGGACCCGCGCACCAAGCAGGTCCGGCGTTCCGATGCGGCGATGTCGCGTCTGAACGGTACTGCCTTCACGTGCCAGTGCGGTGCCGACGACTGCTCGGCTGAACTGTCGGACGAGCAAATCAACACTCGCTGTGCGCGTGTGGTGTTGCACGTGGTGGTGCGCGAGGAAACTCTCGACGGTACCTCCGACCTCCCAGCGATGATGGACGGGTTCGGTCCGATCTCGGCCGAGCACGTCCGTGAGATCGCCGACCGTTCCGATGCCGCGTCCCGTGACCTCGATCTTGCCGACCTGCTCGATCACCAGGCCCAGCCGGGCAATAGCTACCGCCCGACCGCCACGCTCGACACCGTCGTGCGGGCCCTGTTCGGGGTCTGCACCGCTCCCGGTTGCACCGAACCGGCGTTCGCCGCCGATCTGGATCACGTGTGCGAGTACAACCACCGGGCTCCGGCGGCCGGCGGCCCGACATGCCTGTGCAACCTCAACCCGAAGTGCCGATTCCACCACGGTCTCAAGACCAGCGTCGAAGACTGGATCGATGATCAGATCATCGACGCCAACGGCGTCATCTGGACCGAGGTGACGACCCCGGAAGGCTTCGCTGTCCGACAGCAGGCCTTGAACACGTGGCTGCTCCCGGAAGCCGGGTTGATTCCGTGCACCCACGCGCCGGTCGCGGCGACACGCCGAGAAAGCGGACACGCCGAGTTCGGCCCTCGACGGACGAAGTCTCGCACCCAGGCCAAGCACGAGTACCGAATGGCCCGCCGGGCCGCGAACCGTCGCCTTCGCGAAGAAGAGCAAGCTCGAGAGCTCGCTGCGGACGGCCAGCCGGATTTCTGAACTGCACGGATGAGGTCCTTGATGCAGGCATGCGAGGAGTGGCGGCTGGGCGAAACGGTAGAGTTCTGCAGCAGCAGCTCGCCGGGGACCAGTCGCGGAGGTGGTGCATGGAGCCGATCCTGCAGCCGGTGACACGTCGTGGTCGTGGTCGGCCGCCGGGGCCACCGCTGGATCTGGACAAGCGCAGGTCGAATCTGCTCGACGCCGCCGAGGAAGCTTTCCGGCAGAACGGTTCCGAGGTGGGGTTGGTGGAGGTCGCCAAGATCGCGGGGTTGTCGCGGTCAGCGGTCTACGCGGCGTTCGCCGACCGGAATGCCCTGCTGGACGCGTTAGCGGCCCGAGAGGGCCGCCGCATCGTCGACGGTCTCGCCACAGTTTTGGCCACCGTCGACGAGCCGCGTGCGCAGACGAGGGCCGCCGTCGACCTGTTGGCCGACTGGTTCGAGACAGAGCCGGTGCTGGCACCGCTGCTGATGGGGCGGCTGAGCAGCAACGAGCGAGAAGCCGGATCGGTGCTCGGGGCGCTCGTCGAGATCCTGCGGGCCGGGTTCGCCGATCGCGATGGTGATCAGGCTGCAGCGGAGCCGTGGGCTCATGCGATCGTCGGGGCGGTGTCGTCGACGATTCGGTGGTGGTCGAAGACCGGCACGATGTCGCGCACCCAGGTGGTCGATCACCTCACCGACCTGATCTGGTCGGGTTTCTCCGACGTGTCCCAACGGGATTGATGATCGCAGGATCAATGGATACTTCGTTCGATGAACACGGGGCCGCTCACAAGGCTGCATCGTCGCAGAGTTCGGTTGCCGCGGCGAAGGCCCGCAGTCGGTGGCGCGCCACGTCGTAACCGGAGCGTGCCAGCGCGGCATCGAGGAAGTTGGGGTGCAGTCGACGGATCGGCACCACCCACCACGGGGTGTAGTGCTTCGGAAGATCGGCGAGGAGTCGATCGGACGCCGTCGAGAACACGGGGGCCAGTCGGAGGTAGTCGGGCCGGAACTCTCTAAGGTCACGGTCGGCGAACTCGGCGCGGTGCACTCGCGCCAGAGCGCGGGGGAGATCGGCCTCGATGTGCGCGGCGACCCCCGCAAGCAGTCCTCTCATGACGGGCAGGGCGGGATTGTCCGGGTTGGTTCGTTCGCACATCGACCACGCCGTCTGCCACGCCGGTTCGGCTGGTAGGCCGTGTCGGTAGCGATCCAGATTGTCGATGAAGTACTCGTGGAAGGTGGGGATCAGGGCGAGCACCCAATCGCGGTTCGTCAGCGTCAGGGGTGACTCGGGATCGGAGGCGGCGTCGATCATCTCCTCGGTGACGTACTGATACACGCGGGCGAACCACTGCTTCGGGTCGTCCTCGTCGGCGAGTTCTTCGGCGATAGCGCGTTGCTCGACCAACGACACGTGTGCGGCGGCAGCCAATGCCTGGAGTCGATCCGCAGTCACCGGCACGTGGTCGGGAGCGGGGCTGAGCCCGGGATCCACACCGTCGAGGTCGCGTCCGTGTTGGAGCACGTATCGGCGCAGAGCGCCCAGTGATGCGCGGACCTCGCGACGCAGATACCCGACCATGAGGCGACCGAGGAGAGGCGCGAGGAGCTCGACGTCCACGGTCCAGACGACCCGACATCCGTCGGGCAGTGCGACGATCTGCTGTTCGCCTCGATGATGACGCAGCAGCGGGCCGGCGCGGAAGACGCGATAGCGGAACAGGTGCGGGCGCTCGCTCGCCTCGACGATCTCCAAGAACGCGACCCGACCGTGAGGGAGAGTGATGCGGCGGATGGTTCCGAGCGTGTCGGGCCTACCGCCGACACCGGGATCGGCCAGCGTCACCGGCGCCGATGACCACAGGCGCATGCGCGCGGGATCGGTCAACAGCGTCCAGGCGACGTCTGCCGAGCACGGCAGGTCCTCGGTCAGCGTGAAGCGCGTCATCGGGCCACCTTCGCCATGCGTCCCTCGTC
>NZ_JAAYXO010000203.1 GCF_012515855.1 Gordonia sp. (in: high G+C Gram-positive bacteria) | reverse complement strand
GAGTGGCGGTGATCGGCACCGGTCTCAACCTCGATCTGCCTGCGGGGTCGGCACCCGACACGGCCGCCTCGATCAGCGGACTCGTCGACGGTCCGGTGGATCGGCTGGCTGTCGCGGCGGCGTACCTACGTGCCTTGTCGGCCAAGCTCGACGCCTGGCCGGACCGCATCCCGGAACTGGCCGACGGGTACCGCGCCGTCAGTGCGACGCTCGGATCCCGCGTGCGGTTGGTGCTGCCCGGCGACCGCGAGGTGATCGGCTCTGCCGTCGACATCGACGACGAGGGCCGGATCGTGGTCGACGGGGCCGACGGGCGCATCACCGCATCCGCGGGTGACGTGACGCATCTGCGACCCGTCGGAGAGTAGTCGGGCGCTGCCCGGTCTGGCGCGGCCCGACCCCCGGTTGCGTCAGCGGCGCTTCTTGGCGCTGGCGCGGCCCATCGTGGGAATCAAGGTGAGGACCGGCATGCCGATGATGAAGTGCATGACGGCGGTGCCGATGCCGGACGAGATCTCGGCCGAGAGGAACAGCGGGATGATCACCGCAGCCGCGACCAGCAGGCCGACGATCCAGCCGTAGAACTGATCGGGCGCCGGGGTGCCGACCTGCAGCAGGTACCAGAGCGCTCCGCCGAGGACGGCGGCGACGAAGCCGGTGACGGCGAACCACACCTCGTCCTGGGCGAGGGGATTCCAGATGCCCAACTCGCCGGACTCGTTCACCTTCTGCGTGATCGCGCGGATGATCCACGCGGTCAGCCAGGCGGCCAGGCCGGTCACCACGCCGGTCATCAGGACGCCGCCGCAGAACATCAGCGGATCGACGTCGGGACCGCGTCGCGGGGCCTTGCGCGGCGGCTGCTGCTGCGGTGCGCCCTGCGTGTAGCCGCCCTGGTCGTAATTCGTGCCGTCGTAGTTGGCAGTGTGCGGATCCTGGTACTGCGCGTAATCGCCCGGCTGACTGTATGCGCGCGTCTGCGGCGGCTGCTGGTTGCGGTAGGGGTCGCGCGGATCGTTGTACGTCATGGTCCTTAGCCTGGTCCGTGTCTAGCTGGCATCTGCGGTGCTTGCTGGTCGAACCGCCAGTGTAGCGCCGAAATCAGCGCCACCTGGGCATCCGGCACTATGGTGATGCCATGGGATATTCGCGCGAGAATCTGGCTCCGGGCGAGGTCGTCGTGATCCACCGCCATCCGCACTGGAAGAGCTTGCTGCTGCCGGTTCTGATCTTCTGGATAGTGACTGCGCTGGCCGGCGTCGCCATCGGGTACACGCGATCGTCTTCCATGAACGACACCGCGAAGTCCACGGTCACCATCGTGGTCGCGGTGGTGTGGGCGATTGCCCTCGGATGGTTCCTGATCCGGCCGCTGCTGGCATGGAAGACCACGCACTTCGTCGTCACCGACCGCCGCGTTCTGTACCGCAACGGGATCATCACCCGGTCGGGCATCGACATCCCGATTCGTCGCATCAGCACCGTCGAGTTCCGGCACGGGCTGATCGACCGGATGCTGCGGACCGGCACCCTCACGATCGAATCCGCATCCGATGAACCGCTGTCGTTCGCGAACATCCCGCAGGTCGAGTCCGTGCACGCGCAGCTCTATCAGGAACTGCTGGACGAAGCAGACGACGAACTGCTGCCGCCGGGGCGGAGTGGAGCGATCAGGGACCCGCGTCGCGAAGGTCGACGGTGAACTCACCGCGCCGAGTTCTGCTCGCCGAAGACGATTCGGCGATCGCCGAGCCGCTGGCGCGCGCGCTGACCCGCGACGGCAACGAGTGCGAGATCGCCGCCACCGGGCCTGCCGCCCTGCAGCAGGTGCTGACCGGTGACTACGACCTGCTGATCCTCGACCTCGGGTTGCCGGGCATGGACGGCCTCGAAGTGTGCAGGCACGTGCGCGCGGCGCTGCCGCAGTTGCCGGTGCTGATGCTGACCGCGCGCACCGACGAGGTGGACTTCGTCGTCGGGCTCGACGCCGGTGCCGACGACTACGTCGGGAAACCGTTCCGACTCGCCGAACTGATGGCGCGCGTGCGGGCACTGATGCGGCGGAGTGTCGCCGTGGCCGCCGACGAGGCGGAGACCCTCGACAGCGGCGACATTCAGCTCGATCCGAAGGCGCGACGCGTGGTGGTCGACGGTGAGGATCTGACGCTGGCGAACCGCGAGTTCGACCTCCTGCGGTTCCTGATGGAACGCCCCGGGGAGGTGACCTCGCGCGACGACATCATGGACGCGGTGTGGGGATCCACGGACCTGCGGTCGTCGAAGACCCTCGACATGCACATCTCGTGGATCCGGCGAAAGATCGGCGACGACCATCCGAAGAAGCGCAAGCACATCGTCACCGTCCGCGGTGTCGGCTTCCGCTTCGATCCGTAGCGGGAGGTCGCCGGAGTGCGCCGACGGATTCTCAAGATGATGATCGCGTCGCTCGTCGCGATGGGCGTGATGTTCGGCGTGCCGATGACCATCATCACCTGGGACTGGTCCTCCACCTCCACGCACCAGGACCTCGCGGAGCGGCTCAAACGGATGAGCGAGCACGTGCTGGCCGAGGAGTCCGCGGGGCGGGCCGTGCAGCCGCGTGATCTCGATTTGGACGAGTTCCGGCTGCTGGTGCCGCCGAACGGTCGTCTCACCCTCGCGTACCGCATCCCCGATCCGGACGCCCCGGACGGGTATCGGCTCGGCACGCGGCAGATCGGTCTGGCGTTCTCCGGCTCAGCGGTGTCGGAGTCGGTGACGATCGGGCCCAACGCCGATCTCACCCTGGCCATCCCGCAGGAGGACGTCCGACCGACGCAACTGCTGGGTGTGGTCACGCTGCTGCTGGCGGTGGTGATCGCGGTGCTGGGTGGTGCGCTGGTGGCCACGCTGACCGCTAGAAGGCTGTCGGAGCCGCTCTCCGATGTCGCCCGACGCGCGGCCGCGATGGCGCGCGGCGACTTCTCGTCGGATTGGCCGACCTACGGCATCGATGAGCTCGATCGGGTGTCGTCGGCCCTTGCTGACGCCAACGAGGAGATCGCGCTGCGGCTCGAACGCGAAGGGGAGATCATCGGCGACGTGTCCCACCAGTTGCGCAGTCGGCTGACGGCGATTCACCTGCGGTTGGACGAGTTGACCCTGCACGACGATCCCGCCGTGGTGAGCGAGGCCGAAGCCGGCATGGAGCAGGTTCAGCGGCTGGCGAGTGAACTCGACGAGATGATCGCGGCCTCGCGCGCCGATTCCAAGGCGCGGGTGTCGGTCGACATCGCGGCGGTGGTGGAGACCCTGGTCGGTGATTTCGAGCCGTCGTTCAGTGCGGCGGGCCGGTCGATCCGCGTGGAGCTCGACGAGCCGGGGCTCAACGCGTACGGCCGACCCGGTCGTCTGCGCGAGGCGCTGAGCGTCCTGGTCGACAACTCCCTGGTTCACGGCGGCGGCGAATGCGTGATCGGCGTCAGCGCGCTGCCTGCGGCCGAGATGATCCGCATCGCGGTCTCCGACGGGGGCTCCGGCGTGCCGGACGACCTGGCACCGGACATCTTCCGACGGGGGGTGTCCGGGGGAGGCCGCAGCGGGTATGGGCTGTCGTTGGCTCGCGCACTGGTGGAAGCGGACGGGGGGCGTCTCGCTTTGGTCTCGCGACGCCCCGCGGTGTTCACCGTGGTGACCCCGATGTGCACCGGCGCCGAGCCCCCGGAGGAGCCCGACTCGCAGGTCAGGCGTGTCCGAGTTCCTCATCGCTGAGTTCGGTGGCGGCGGCTTTCGAGTCGGTGGAGCCGCCCTCTCCGCCGCGCGGCTGCTCGTCTGGGAACGCGAAGCGGCGCAGTGCCCAGAAGCGGAAGCCCATGCCGAGCAGGTTGCCGATGATCATGCCGAGCATGAAGTCGACGATCGCCAGCTCCAGGCCCGCGATGTTCTCGCGCATGTGGAAGACGTTGTTGCCGAGCCAGAGCGGGCCCGAGGCCAGCAGCACGCCGATGCCGCTGATGATGAAGAAGAGAGCTGCCTCGTGGGAGCGCTCACGACCGCCGCGGTTCTTGAACGCCCATTCGCGATTCAAGATGTAGCTCAGCACCACGGCGACGCCGCCCGAGATGACGCGGGCGATGACGGGTTTGGTGTCGAGGATGGTGAACGCGAGCAGGAAGTAGACCGCGGTGTCGACGACGAAGGTGGTGCCGCCGACGATTGCGAACTTGATGAATTCGCTGTGCTTCAACACCAGTCGTCGCACGGGTTGAGGCAGGCTGTTCACTACCCCGTCAATGGTCGGCACAAGGTTCGAGTGTAACTACTCGGACCCGGTCGACGTGCATCGACAGGCGTCGGTGCACGTCGCACCTCGTCGGCATGACAAACTCGACGTGTGACTTCCAGCCCTGACCGCCGCACCGTCGGCATGCCCACCGTGACCATGATCGGCGGTGGTCAGCTGGCGCGAATGACGCACCAGTCGGCCATCGCACTGGGACAGTGCCTGCGCGTTCTGGCGGGCAGCGCTGACGAACCCGCTGCTCAGGTGAGCGCGAATGTGGTTCTCGGCTCGCACGACGACCTCGAAGCGCTCCGTGCTGCGGCCGAGGGCGCCGTCGCGCTGACCTTCGATCACGAAGGCGTGCCGCTGGCGCACCTCGAGGCACTCGAGGCCGACGGCGTGCAGGTCCGACCGCCGTCGAAGGCCCTTCACTTCGCGCAGGACAAGATGGCGATGCGCAAGCGGCTGTCGGAGCTGGGGCTCCCCGTCCCGGCGTTCGTGGACCTCTCGGGCGAGGCGTCCGCCGCGCGCGAGGCGCTGATCGAGTTCGGCGAGTCGCAGGACTGGCAGGTCGTCATCAAGGCCGTCAGCGGCGGCTACGACGGCCGCGGGGTGTGGATCACCGACACCCGCGACGAGGCGCTCGCCGCCTTCGACAGCCAGGTGGGCGGCGACGTCGTCCTGATGGCCGAGCAGAAGATCGAGATGGCGCGCGAGTTGTCGGCGATGGTCGCGCGCTCGCCGTACGGTCAGGGCGCCGCGTGGCCGGTGGTCGAGACGGTGCAGCGCAAGGGGCAGTGCGCCGTCGTCATCGCGCCCGCGCCGGGACTGGATCCCGATGTGGCGGAGAAAGCACAGCAGATGTCGTTGACGCTGGCCGACGAACTCGGCGTGGTCGGGGCGATGGCGATGGAGCTGTTCGAGACGGTCGACGGCGACTTGATCGTCAACGAACTCGCGATGCGCCCGCACAACAGCGGCCACTGGACGATGGACGGCGCGGTGACCTCGCAGTTCGAGCAGCATCTGCGGGCCGTCCTGGACTATCCGCTCGGCGACACCGCGGCACGCGCGGACGTGACGGTGATGGCCAACATCCTGGGCGCCGACCGGGCGCCGGAGATGGCGATGGATGAACGTCTGCACCATCTGTTCGCGCGGATGCCGGAAGCCAAGGTGCACATGTACGGCAAAGGGGAGCGGCCGGACCGCAAGATCGGCCATGTCAACATCGTCGGTCGCCCCGGCGAGACCCTCGACGACATTCGCGAACGTGCCGAGCGCGCAGCGCGGTGGATGAGCACCGGCACCTGGTCCGACGGCTGGGACCCGCACGCCTGACGCCTGCGCGGCGCAGGCGTGACCGGCGCCGTCGAAGTTCACCAGCAGACCCCTACCCAGCAGACCTCACCGCAGCCAACAACAGGGAGACCGAAGACCAATGAGTACCCCGAACACCCCTCCGGCACCGCGCGTCGGTCTGATCATGGGAAGCGACTCCGACTGGCCGACCATGAAGGCCGCCGCCGAGGCGCTCGTCGAGTTCGGCGTTCCGTTCGAGGTCGGCGTGGTGTCGGCCCACCGCACCCCGCAGCGGATGCTCGATTATGCGAAGAACGCCGCCGACCGTGGTGTCCAGGTGATCATCGCCGGTGCCGGCGGCGCCGCGCACCTGCCGGGCATGGTCGCGTCCGCCACTCCGCTGCCGGTGATCGGTGTGCCGGTGCCGCTGAAGTATCTCGACGGCATGGACTCGCTGCTCTCCATCGTGCAGATGCCGGCCGGGGTGCCGGTCGCGACGGTGTCGATCGGCGGCGCCCGCAATGCGGGCCTGCTCGCCGTGCGGATCCTCGGCGCCGCGGAGCCCGCCCTGCGGTCGGCCATGACCGAGTTCCAGACCGGTCTCGAGGAGATGGTGCTGGAGAAGGACGAGAACCTGCGTCGCAGCCTGCTGGAGGGCTGACGCCGCTACGGTGCGCCGAACCCCCTCGTGAAGTCGTCCGGGTGGGTCACCGGGGCGCTCAGCATTCCGGTCACCGCATCGGCGATGAAACTGCCGACGGACGCCCAGTTCCCTTCTGTGGTGCCTGCTACGAGTTCAGTCTCGTAGCGCGCGCTCAGGCCGAGCGTGAGGCCGGTGACGATGCGCATCCGTGTCCGGAGGACCGGTGCGGGGACGTGGGACACGCCGTCTGCACCGATCGGCCCGCTGTCGGGTTGCAGGCTCTCGTCGATGTCCGCGCGCAGTGACTCCGCGACCGACGGCAGAAGCATCGCCTGGTAGGTGAATCGCGCGCGGTAACTCGGGACCGGCAGCGAGTCGAGGTAATCGATCCACGGCCGAACGCCGACGTGCACCAGATCGCGGAGGGTCGGGGAGTCGGGGAGCCCGGCGGCGATCGTCGACCGCCGCGCGATCACGCCGTCGTGGACGCGGGCCAGCAGCGCGTGGATCAATCCGTCGCGGCTGCCGAAGTGATAGGCGATCGCCGAGTGGTTCGCCGTGCCCGCGCGCTCGGTGATCTTCCGGTTCGACACGGCGTCGATTCCGTGGAGCGCGAACTGCTCCTCGGCGACGTCCAACAACGTCTCCCGCGCGCGGTCCCCGTACCGTCCCATCGGTCGCCCTCTTCCTTAGTCGGTGTGTTCTCCGTTATGTCGGCATCGCAATTCTACGCCATATGTCTTAAAGTGGTTCGGGTACCGAGACGGCCTGAGCGAGGATGAGGAGTGGGGACATGTCACCCCAGGACGAGACACCCCAGGACGAGGCCCAGGCCCAGATCGATCAACCCCAGATGGATTAGGAAGCGCCAGACAAGGAAGCGGCGAAGCGG
>NZ_JAAYXO010000202.1 GCF_012515855.1 Gordonia sp. (in: high G+C Gram-positive bacteria) | reverse complement strand
GCGCTGGTCGACGTCATCACCTGGACCCTGGTGGCGTTGACGGCAGCGGCCGTCGCGTTGCACATTCTGGGGCTGTGGATTCCGCGGAGCAGTCTGGTGGGTCTCAGCGCCGTGGTCGGCGCCGCGCTCGGTTTCGGCGCGCAGCGGATCGTTCAGGACCTTCTCGCGGGCTTCTTCATCATCGCCGAGCACCAGTACGGTTACGGCGACGTGGTGAACCTGTCGGTGACAGGTGGCCTCGAGGCGGAGGGAACCGTGGAAGACGTCACGCTGCGCGTCACTCGCCTGCGCAACTCCGACGGCGAGCTGATCATCGTGCCCAACGGGCAGATGATCAAGGCCACCAACCTGTCGAAGGACTGGGCCCGTGCGGTGGTCGACGTCCCGATCCCGCTGGATGCCGACATCAACGAGGTCAACACCGCGCTGCGCGAGGTGGGGCAGGCGTTCTACGAGAGCCCGAAGTGGCAGCGGCTGCTGCTCGACGCCCCGACGCCGCTCGGCATCACCAATCTCGAGCTGGACTCGGCGACCGTCCGGATGGTCGCGCGGACGCTGCCCGGCCAGCAGTTCGAGATCGGTCGGGCGCTGCGCGGCGACATCATCTACGGATTGGCTCGGCACGGGATCTTCGTGCAGGCGACGCCGCAGGCCGTCGGAGGCACCACCGTCGGTGAGGCGGCCGAGGCCCAGATCGATCGGAACGACGGATGAGCGCCGAGGAGACCGAGCCCGACGACGAGCGAGGCCAGGGGCCCGAGCCCTCGGCGTTCAAGAAGCTGGCGCGTCGGACCAAGCACATCTACAAGACGCGTGTGCGCACGACTACCGCGGTGCTCTGCATCGCCTTCATCCTGCTGTCGATCTTCTACAGCTTCAGTTCGCAGCACTACCATCCCGAGGACCAGGTTCCGCGGAGGTCCACGGTGCAGCAACCGGTGGAGCCGACCACCTCGGAGGTGATTCCGCCGTCCACGTCGGTCACGTCGACGGCCCCGTCGTCGCCGACGCAGACCGGCACGCCCGGGTCCACCGAGACCGGAGAGCAGCGCCCGCAGTCGGAGCAGACCACGTCGACCCCGCGCGAGACCTTCCGGTTCCCGCGGGAGCCGCCGCCGCAGACCACCGAGCGCATCACGCCGCAGACGCAGGCGCCCGATCCCAGTAACGGCGGCTGAGCCCGAGCGGTCAGTACACTGGGTCACCGTGATCAAGCTGACGAACGTGACGATGCAATACGCTGCGTCCTCGCGCCCTGCGCTGGACGATCTGTCGTTGGAGATCGACAAGGGACAGTTCGCGTTCCTCATCGGCCCCTCGGGCTCGGGCAAGTCGACCTTCTTCCGTCTTCTGTTGAAGGAAGACAAACCGACTGCGGGCGAGGTCTACGTGGGCGATCTCCACGTCAACAAACTCCGCAACCGCGAGGTGCCCAAACTGCGGCAGTCCATCGGCTGCGTCTTCCAAGACTTCCGCCTGCTGCAGCAGAAGACGGTCGCGGCCAACGTCGCGTTCGCCCTCGAGGTGATCGGCAAGCCGGCGTCGACCATCCGCGAAGTGGTTCCGGAGACACTCGACTACGTCGGGCTCGCCGGGAAGGCAGATCGCATGCCCCATGAGCTGTCGGGCGGCGAGATGCAGCGCGTGGCGATCGCCCGCGCGATCGTCAACCGCCCGGCGCTGCTGCTGGCCGACGAGCCCACGGGCAACCTCGATCCAGAGACCAGCGAAGAGATCGTCGAGGTCCTCGACCGGGTGAACCGCGGCGGCACCACGGTCGTGATGGCGACCCACGACCGGCACATCGTCGACGCCATGCGGCGGCGCGTCTTGGAATTCGACAACGGCAAGCTCGTGCGCAACGACGAGCACGGCGTCTACGGAATCGGCTGAAAGCACCCCATGCGTTTGAACTTCATCATCGGCGAAGTCCTCAACGGTTTCCGCCGCAACATCACCATGACCGTCGCGATGGTTCTCACCACCGCGATCACGCTCGGCATGCTCGGCGGCGGTCTGCTCGTGATCCAGATGGCCGATAAGAGCCAGAAGATCTTCCTCGACCGCGTCGAGATGCAGTTCTTCATCAACGACGCCGTCACCGCCAAGGATCCCAACTGCCTCGAGGCGCCGTGCACCACGCTGCGGACCGATCTCGAGGCAGAGCAGGGCGTCGGGTCGGTCACCTTCATCAGTCAGGAAGAGGCCTTCGAGACGGCCAAGGAGTCGTGGCAGAAGGAGTCGCCGGAGTTGGCCGACTTCATCCGCAAGGAGGCCTACCAGGGCGCTCTGCGGGTGCGGATGGCCGACCCCGAGTACTTCGGCGCCGTCCTCGACAAGTACTCCCGCGCCGAGGGCGTCGACGGCGTGTTGGATCAGCGAGATCTCGTCAAACGCATCTTCAGCGTGCTCGACGGCGCCCGGAACGCGGCCTTCGCCATCGCTGCGGTCCTCGCGGTCGCCGCGATCCTGTTGATCGTGAACACCGTGCAGATCGCCGCCTATACGAGACGGACGGAGGTGTCGATCATGCGGTTGGTCGGCGCCACCCGCTGGTACACGCAGCTGCCGTTCCTACTGGAAGCGGTGATCGCCGCCGTGGTGGGTTCACTCCTCGCGATCGGCGGCCTGTTCCTGGCGAAGGTTTTCTTCTTCGACAAAGCCCTCGAAGACCTTTACGGTGTGAACATCTTGGCGCGCATCACGTCGGCTGACGTGTGGTTCGTATCGCCGTGGTTGGTCCTGGCGGGCGTGGTCCTCGCCGGCGTCACCGCGTACGGCACGTTGCGCGTCTACGTTCGCGAATAGTCACTACTTTTAGATTCGGAGGTCGGCCGTGCCCAGGGAAAAAGGCAAGTCGGTGATAGCGACGAACCGGAAGGCTCGGCACAACTACACGATCCTCGACACTTTCGAGGCCGGGATGGTCCTGCAGGGGACCGAGGTCAAGGCGCTGCGCGACGGCAAGGCCTCACTGGTCGATGCCTTCGCCACGATCGACGACGGCGAGGTCTGGCTCAACGCGGTGCACATCGCGGAGTACGGCAGCGGCACGTGGACCAACCATCCGCCGCGGCGCAAGCGGAAGCTGCTGATGCACCGTCGCGAGATCGACGGGCTGATCGGGAAGCTGCGAGACGGGAACCTGACGCTGGTGCCGCTCTCGATGTACTTCTCGGACGGTTACGCGAAGGTCGAGCTCGCCCTGGCCAAGGGCAAGCAGGCCCACGACAAGCGACGCGACATCGCCGAGCGCACCGCCAAGCGCGAGGTGGAGCGTACCGTCGGACGTCGCGTCAAG
This sequence comes from Gordonia sp. (in: high G+C Gram-positive bacteria), assembly GCF_012515855.1. Classification (GTDB taxonomy): domain Bacteria; phylum Actinomycetota; class Actinomycetes; order Mycobacteriales; family Mycobacteriaceae; genus Gordonia. Next base: position 5,019 of record NZ_JAAYXO010000202.1, on the reverse strand, counting down.
GGGATGTAGCCGGTTTGGGCCTCCTGCGTAGACGAGTTGCGATCGCGCTGAGCGTGATCGCGTCTGCGGCCCTGCTCGCCGGGTGTGTGGAACCCACGCCCGAGCGCGACGAACCGTTGCCGAGCATGGGTTGGATGGTCGACGTGCCCGGTACGTGCAACGCGTCGGTGGAAGAGGTGCGCGAACACGCCGAGCAGTTGGTCCAGACCGGTCTGCGCGACGCCGGGTTCCGGACCGTGCTGGTCTTGTGCTCCGGTCGCGAGCGAGCGAAGTACCGCACGCGCGAGGAGATCGACTTCCTGTCCGGCCTGGGTCTCCGGCTCGGATTCCTCGACAGCGGGAGAGGTGCCTTTTACGCCGCGATGCCGCGATCGCAGCCCTTGCGCACGGTGGTGACGCGGCGCGTCATGGAGGCTGAACCGCTGATCGCATCTGCACCTCCCGCGACGCTGTCGCCCGAGAACCTGGAAGTGCTGACCAACCGCGACGTGATGGAACTGTTGCGCGACCCTCGGGCTGCGCCGGGCGCTCCGGTTCTCGGCAACGCCTCTGTGTACTCGCGGGCGATCGGAGAGCGCGGTCTGCTCGTTTCGCTGACCAACGGCAGGGGGGCGCCGAAGGACATGTCGGTCGGGGTGGCCGATCTCGGTCTCTCGGGCGACGACGTCGTCCCGGCCCGCGACGTGTGGACCGGTGAACGGATCACCGCCTCGGACGGCGCCCTCACGATTCACGTCGACACGGGCGACACCGCGCTGTTACGGATCGGCTGACCTGCGACGACGATCCTCCCGAAGATATCGGGATGATTCTGGAGTCGGTCTTGGTTACTATTAAGTGTCCACCGGAAACGGTGGGCAACCCCCTCGGGGCCGATCGGTTTCGACTACGTGCATCGAGGTGGGGGAAGCGTGTCGGTGCAGGCTAGAGACCACCGTAAGCGTCGCAGCAACCAATTAAGCGCCGATACCAATCAGCGCGACTACGCACTCGCTGCCTGATCAGCGAGGCTAGTCTGTCGGCCCGGTTCTAAGTTCCCGGAACCGGATGCCGGCATCAGCTAGGGAACTCACCGTCGTCGCCGGTCGCGGACGACGACGGGACAACAAACAGCGACTGGGATCGTCATCTCGGCTTGTTCGTGGGACCGAGAGATCCGAGTAGAGACAGAGCGGACTGCACACGGAGAAGCCCCACTGAAGTGACGGAGGACCCGGGTTCAATTCCCGGCGGCTCCACGGAAAAGGTGCCCTATCTTCCCAGATAGGGCACCTTTTGTTTGTGTCGACCCAGTGGCCGTGTGCCTCGTCCTCGGATCAGTTTGTTGCCGGTACTACCGCATCCACCTCGATCTCGACCAGCAGTTCCGGGTCAATGAGAGGTCTTGTCGCGGACGTCGACACGCCCGAGGATCGGACACGCCGCTGGCGACCCAAAACCGGCGATCGGCCGCTCCCGGGAGGAAGCGGCAGGTGCGGTGCTGCTCGTGAGGGGAAGGGCGGGGAATGCAAGGTTCGCTCTGTCAGTTCCGGTGCGAAACGGCGTGTCGTGGTTTTCGGCGTGTCGGCCGAATGGTTCACGCGGTGCGACACGCCCACAATTCGGACACGCCGCAGTCGTCCGAAATCTCAAGCCCGGCCGGTCGGGATGAGGGTTCGCGGATCTCGGGGTGGAGCAGGTCTTGTCGCGGGCGTCGACACGCCCGAGGATCGGACACGCCGCTGATGACCCAGAACTGGCATAGGCCGCTCCCGGGAGGAAGCGGCAGGTGCGGTGCTGCCCGTGAGGGGAAGGACGGGGAATGCAAGGTTCGCTCTGTCAGTCCTGGTGCGAAACGGCGTGTCGCGGTTTTCGGCGTGTCGTGCCGAATGGTTCACGCGGTGCGACACGCCCACAACTCGGACACGCCGGACTCGTCCAGAAACTGAGGCCTGGCTAGCGCTAGCCGGTATGCAGCGTCAATGTGCACGACTGCCCGACGTCGAGCACACGCATCGCTCGGCCGGCAGCCAGCCACAGGCCACACGAGAGGGTGAGTTCGACGATCAAGTCGTCGTCGAAGTGGGCCTTGCAGCGTTCCCAGAACTCTTCGTCATCGCGCAGGCCGGTGTGGTCGGCCGCAAAGCGCTCGGCGAACTCTGCCGCGACGCGCTCGGCCTCGCTGTAGCCGGGCCACGTCTGCCAGACTCCGGCGTGGTTGTAGAAGTCCTCGTCCAACGTCGTGTCGGCGGTCTCGCGCGTGTTCTGGCAGACCATGCACTCGTTCGCCAACGCGATGTTCATCCGTGCGATCTCGCGGATCCGCAGTGGCAGCCGCGACTTGTTGTAGACGGCATCGGTGTACGTGCCGAGGCCCGCGGCAAGCTTGGGGGAGTGCATGAGCCACGTGGCCACATCGTCGTCGCGGGCGTTCTCGATACGGGACATGAGCCGACGTTACCTTCGGTGTTTGCTGAACTGCTGGACTATCGGTTGACTGGACGACATGCGTCGCATCGTGCTGGCCGTCGTCCTTGCCATGACCCTGACGCTCGCAGTGGCGTGCGGTGCCGATCCATCGCCGACCGAGAGGTTCGCTGAGGCGCTGTCGAATCGTGACCTCGACGCGGCGGCGGCCCTCACCGACGATCCGGCTGCGGCTCGCGGGGCACTGACCGACTCGTTCGACGGAATGGGCGGGGCCAAGGTTGAGGTCACGGTCGCCAACGACGACGGCACCGAGCTGTCGTGGAAGTGGAGCCTGCCGCGGTCACGCTCCATCGAGTACTCCACAGCGGTCAGCGAAACCGGCGGCACGGTTCGCTGGAGTCTGCAGTCAGTTCACCGTGATCTCAAGGACGGCGGTCGCCTGCTTTACACCGACGACAAGACCTATGACGTCCCGGTGGCCGACCGGCACAATCGGCCGCTGCTGACCTGGCAGGAGGTCACCGTCGTCTCACTCGATCCCCGCAGCGCGGAGTCGGCCCGGTCGCTCGCCGCGAAACTCGAACCGGTGGCGCCGACCATCACCGAGCGGTCGATTCGGGCGGATCTGAAGGCCGCGAAGGCTCCGGTGGCGGTGGTTGCGCTTCGCTCGGCCGATGCGAAGAAAGTCGGCTCACTCGCCCGGATCGCCGGAGTAGAAACACGGACGGAAGGTCGCCTGCTGACCGCGTCGAAGTCGTTGCGTTCGCCTGCGGTCGACGGGTTGGAAGAGAAGTGGCGCGAATCCATCGACGCAGCGGCCGGAGCCACCGTGCTCCTGGTCGACGGAATCGGTAAGCCCACCGGTCAGGTGCAGCGATTCGTCGGGACCTCCCCGAACCCGGTGGAGACGACGCTCGACGTCCAGGTGCAGCAGGCGGCCAACGCTGCGGTCGCCGCCGAGGGTCGTCCCGCGATGGTCGTCGCGATCCGCCCGTCGACCGGCGGGATTCTGGCGGTGGCTCAGAACAAGGCGGCGGACAAGCAAGGGCCGATCGCCTTGACTGGGCTGTATCCGCCAGGGTCGACGTTCAAGACCATCACCACCGCGGCCGCGCTGCGTGCGCGCATGGTGGAGCCTGACTCGACCCTTCGCTGTCCCGGCAAGCAGCGCTTCGGCGACCGGGTGATTCCTAACGACGACGAGTTCGACCTCGGTACCGTCCCCCTCCACGTCGCGTTCGCACGATCGTGCAACACGACGATGGCGGCGCTCTCGACCAAGCTCGGCGACACGGCGCTCACGGACACCGCGCGGATGTTCGGGCTGGGTGTCGACTACCAGATTCCCGGGCTCACGACCATCACCGGTTCGGTGCCTGCTGCGCAGTCCGCCGCCCAGAAGGTCGAGAGCGGGATCGGCCAGGGGCAGGTGACGGCGTCGCCCTTCGGGATGGCGCTGGTGGAGGCCAGTCTGGCGGCTCGGCGAACGGTGACACCGACGCTGATCCAGGGTGTCGGGACCGGAGAGAACGCTCAACCGCAGGACATCCCGGCCGACGTGGCCTCGGCGCTGCGGTCGATGATGAGTGAAGTCGTCACCGCCGGAACTGCGACGGCCCTACGCGACATTCCCGGGCTCGGCGGCAAGACGGGCACCGCGGAGTTCGGTGACGACTCCGGATCGCACGGATGGTTCGCAGGGATCTCGGGCGATCTCGCCTTCGCAACCCTGGTGGTGGGCGGCGGCAGTTCATCGCCCGCGCTCAAGGTGACCGGTGAGTTCCTTCGCGCGGTCGACGGCACCTGACTTACGGCAAACCCGGTAAGTCGCCCGCTCTCGTCACCCGGGCGGGAGACTGGGAATTCTCCATCGCATGGCGACGGCGTATGGCAGGGTGGGGCGATGGGCTTGGTCGGGAACCCAGAATCGCTGAAGGTGCTGTACGTCGCGGTGGTGCTGATCGTCGCGGGGACCTTTCTGTGGCGGCAGTACCTCCTATGGCGCAAGGCCGTGCCGGGGCCGGGTCGGCCATTGACGCCGACCGAAGTCGGATGTCTGTACGGCGAACGCTGTGCCGCCGCCGTTGCGCTGCTCTGGCTCGACGAGTCGGCCGACGACGTCGGCCATCGTTCGGCCGCCGCAGTCGACGGTGACGAGTACACCGCTCACGTCGCGGAGCGGGGCCGCGTGCTGACGAGTCCGACGGTTCCCGCGGTGCTCACCGCGACGCGCGATCGGCTCGACGAGATGACCGAGTATCTGGTCGGCCGCGGACTGTTGGCCGACCGGCGTGATCGGCAACTGGTTCTGGCTCCGCTCGTTGTCACCGTCGCGGTGCTGGTGGTGGTCGCCGTCGCAATTGTGGCCGATGGCGGTGGCGTCGACGCGGTGGTACCTGCGGCCTTGATCGTCGGCGTGCTGTTGGCCGGTGCGGTGCTCCGGTCGCGGTTCGGCAGGACCAGGGCGGGGGACGAGTATCTGCGCGCCGTCTCGGAGCGGTACTCCGCCGATGCGCTGAAGACCCCGCGCGATTGGGCTTACGCGGTCGCTGTTCACGGACCGGCGGCTCTCGGCACCCGATCCCGAGACCGCGGCGAATGGCAGCGATC
>NZ_JAAYXO010000201.1 GCF_012515855.1 Gordonia sp. (in: high G+C Gram-positive bacteria) | reverse complement strand
TGGCGGGGGTCTCGATGCGCTCGACCGGCGTGAGTAGGCGACACGCTGGGTGCAGCTAGGCGTCCTGGGCGTCGAACACCGACTGGACCACCTTCATCGCCGACAGGGCGGCGGGCGCGCCGCAATAGCCGCTGATGTGGATGACGGCCTCGGAGATCTCTTCGCGGGTGAGTCCGTTGGTGAGGGCGCCGCGGACGTGGCCGGCGAGCTCTTCGTGGGCACGGATCGCGGACAGGATGCCGATGTTGAGCAGGCTGCGGTCGCGGCGCGCCAGGCCCGGGCGGTTCCACACGGCGTCCCACACGTGCTCGGTCACGAAACGCTGAAGGTCGGCGGACTCGGTCCCGTCGGTTCGGGCGAGCGCTCGGTCGACGAACTCGTCGCTCATCACTTCGCGGCGGACGGTGAGTCCGTTCTGGAAGGCGTCGTCGGACTTGCTGCTCATCTCGGGCCTCGATCTTTCTTTCCAGGGTTCTGTTCAGTCGGTGCAGACACCAGTGTCCCGCACCGTCGATCGAATCGAGGGTGCGGGACAGGTGTCGGTGACTGGCGGCGCTCAGGCGAGCGCGGTGCCGGTCTTCGACTGGATGTACTCGCGGGTGACGCCGGGGGCGGTCTCGACCAGCGTCGCGACGCCGTCCTTCAGGTCGATGACGCCGAGGTCGGTGATAATGCGGTCCACCACGCCCGCGCCGGTCAGCGGCAGGGTGCACTCGTCGAGGATCTTCGCAACGCCGTCGCGGGCGTTGTGCTCCATCAGCACGATCACTCGGCCCGCGCCGTGGACCAGGTCCATGGCGCCGCCCATGCCCTTGACCATCTTGCCGGGGACCATCCAGTTGGCGAGATCACCGTGGCGCGACACCTGCATGCCGCCCAGGACGGCGACGTCGATGTGACCGCCGCGGATCATGCCGAACGAGAGCGACGAATCGAAGAATGCGGCGCCCGGCTCCACAGTGACCGTCTCTTTGCCCGCGTTGATCAGGTTCGCGTCGAGCTGGTCTTCGGTGGGGTACGGGCCGGTGCCCAGGATGCCGTTCTCCGAGTGCAGCACCACACCCAGCGAGGAGTCCAGATAGCCGGGGATCAGCGTCGGCATGCCGATGCCGAGGTTCACGTACTGGCCGGCGCTCAGTTCCTTCGAGGCGCGCTCGGCCATCTGATCGCGGTTCCAGCCGATGGGGGTCGTCGTATCGGTCATGTCAGGCTCCTGCCTGCGCACGCACGGTGCGCTTCTCGATCTGGGTGTCCTGCGGACCGGTCTCGACGATGCGCTTCACGAACACGCCGGGGAGGTGGATCTGCTCGGGATCGAGCTCACCGGGTTCCACGAGCTTCTCGACCTGGGCGATGGCCACCCGACCGGCCATGGCGGCTAGCGGGTTGAAGTTCATGGCGGTCTTGTCGAAGACCAGGTTCCCGAGGCGGTCGCCGACGGTGGCGTGCACCAGTGCGAAGTCGGCGACGATGCCCTCCTCCATCACGTAGCGACGGCCGTTGAACTCGCGGACCTCCTTCGGCGGCGACGAGACCTTGACGTTGCCGTCGGCGTCGTAGCGCCAGGGGAGGCCGCCGTCGCTGATCGGGGTGCCGACGCCTGCGGGCGTGTAGAAGGCGGGGATGCCTGCGCCGCCTGCGCGGAGACGCTCGGCGAGTGTGCCCTGCGGGGTCAGTTCCACCTCGAGTTCGCCGGTCAGGTACTGACGTGCGAACTCCTTGTTCTCGCCGACATACGACGCGACCACGCGACGGACGCGACCCAACTCCAGCAGGACGCCTAGGCCACGGCCGTCCACGCCGCAGTTGTTCGAGAACAACTGCAGGTCGGTCGCGCCCTGCGCGGCCAACGCGGCAATCAGCTGATCGGGGATCCCGCAGAGGCCGAAGCCGCCGACGGCGATCGACGCACCGTCGCCGATTCCCGCCACGGCGGCCGCCGGATCTGCCACTACTTTGCCTGCCACTGGCGTGTCCGTCATCGCGTGGCTCCTCTCGTCTCGTCGACCAGTCGTTCCGATCGTTGAGTGAACGTCATCATTTATTACCTTTGACATGCAACGCAGCAGGCGAATCTCCCTCGAAATTGGTCGCTCGGTAAGAGATCGGATGGGGTACCGTCCATTAGATGGACGCCTCTCGGGCGGGGAATTCCGTCGTCTCTCGCGCCGCAGCGATGCTGCGAGCGCTCAGCGACAGCGCAGGCGGCGGCGCGACGACCACCGACCTCGCCCGGGCCGTCGCCCTACCGCGCGCCACCGCCCATCGCCTCCTGGCCTCGCTGTCCGACGAGGGGCTCGTCGACCGGACCCCGGAGGGGCTGTGGGTGTTGGGACCGGAGCTGTACATCCTCGGCTCGATCGCCGCCCAGCGCTACGACATCGCCTCGATGGCCGACGACATCCTGCACGAACTGGCTCGCTCGACGGGCGAGAGCACCTTCCTCTCCGCGCGCCGCGGCGACGAGACCGTCGTGCTGGCCTCCTCGGAGGGCACCTTCCCGCTGCGGTCTCACGTGCTGTACCCGGGCAAGCGACTGCCGCTCGGCATCGCCTCGGCCGGACTGGTCCTGCTCGCCCACCTGCCCGACGCCGAGATCTCCCGGTATCTGGAGCGTGCGGATCTGGAAGGGGAGTGGGGGCACGACCACTCCACGGCAGGCATCCAGCGCCGTATCGCGGAGACCCGGCTGTTCGGCTACTCGGTGAACCCGGCGCTCCTGGTGGAGGGGAGTTGGGGGATCGGGGCGGCGGTGTTCGACCGCAGCGGTCGTCCGGAGTGGGCGCTGAGCCTCAACGGAGTGCAGACCCGCTTCTCTGCGACTCGGCGGCCGCAACTCGGCGAGGTGCTGCTCCGCGCGGCGCACGACCTCACGCGGAGGGTCCGCTGACGAACCACGTCGCGGGTTGTCGGTGATCCGTTCGACGGACGGCGTTCTGCACAGCGATCAGGTCGTGTATTAGCGTGGTGGTCGTTCGTCGGCCATCCCTCGCGGTGGTCCGTGCCTAATGAGGAGTGTTTGATGACATACCCGCAGTCCGGGCCCGGCTACGGCCAGGGTGATTCCGGCCAGCCGCAGTACCAGCAGCAGTATGGCCAGCAGCAGTACGGCCAGCAGGCCGGATATGGTCAGCAGCAGTACGGTCAGCAGCAGTACGGGGCTCAGGCAGGTTACGGCCAGCAGGGTCAGCAGTACGGCGGCTACCAGGCGCCCAAGCCGCCGAGCCAGGGACTGCCGGCCAACACTCCGATGATCCTCGCAGCGGTGGTCGGTGCACTGGGCCTCATCACACTGTTCTGCGGCTTCGTTCCGGGCGGCACGAAGTCGGAGAGCGTTGGGGCGTACACCGTTGAAGGCATCAGCATCGAGCTGTTCCTCAGTGCATTCGCGACGCCGTGGATCCTGCTCGCGGCCGCAGGTGCCGTCGCCGGGACCACCTTCCTGCTCGGCATCGAGAAGTGGGCTGTCGGTGTCGCTTCGTCGCTGAGCATCATCAGCGCGGTCGCCACCATCTTCATCTTCGCCGTGGCTGACGGCGTCAAGATCGGTGCGATCATCCTGCTGATCACCTCGATCCTGGCCGCGGCCGCCTCGGTGCTGTGGCTGCTGGTCGAGGGCGGCCAGGTCCAGACCGCTCCGGCCGTGGCGACCGCTGGCGCTCAGGCCGCACCCGCCGCCGCCGATTCGTCGGCCTACGGTTACGGCCAGCCCGCCGCGCAGCAGCCGGCGGCGCAGACCTACGGTCAGCTCGCGCAGCCCTACGGTCAGCAGGCGCAGGCGACGTACCAGGCCGACCCGTCGTACGGTCAGCCCGCAGCGAGCCACCAGGCTCAGCCCGACTCCTCGCCGTCCAACCCGGCCCCGGGCGCACCCGAGGCGGGTCCCACCACGGCGTTCCAGAAGCCGGACATGAACAAGTAGGTCGCCGCGGGTCGAGTGCCGACCCGCACCCGATTCGAACTCCAGCAGTGCCCCCGTCGATCGGGGGCACTGCTGTTTCGTCTGTGCCGTCGTCGCATCCTGAGTCGATCCTGTGGGTTCGAGCGCATTCGGATCGGGCGCGGCGCGTCGGGACGTGGCTGTTCACCCGACGTGACAACCTCGTAGGTGATGTCCGCGCCTGCTACCGAATCTCTGGCGACCCGTCTCCGACAGGTCCGCCTGGCTCGGCGTGCCGACCAGGCACCGAAGCTGCCCGCTACCTGGGATGTGATCAAGGTCGGCCTCACGGTCGCGACCGTCGCCTGGCTGGCCGCTGCGACGATCGTCCTGATCGTGAAGGTGGCCGCAGGCGCCTCGTTCTCCGGGATCGGCGTGGCGACGGCCGCCGGCTGGCTGGCGATGAACCAGACCGCCCTCACCATCGGCGGCGTCACGATCGGCGCCCTGCCGCTGGTCCCCACGCTGCTGGTGGCGTACGGCACCTTCCACGTGGTGCGACGGGCGACACGCGACGCCGACTCGTTCAACGAATTGCTGCAGGTGGCGGGCACCGCGATCGTCGGACCGCTGCTGGCCACCGCACTCGCGCTGGCCGTGATCGCCGACGGGGCGTCGTCGGTGAGTCCCGTCGGCAATCCCAACCCGCTCACGGCCTTCGGCATGACACTGCTGGTCCACGGTGTCGCGGCCGCGACAGGCCTGGTGCCGCGCGTCCTGCCTGCCTTCCTCGACGAGTTCGCCGTCCCGGCCTCCGATCGCGTCGGGGCGAGGGGCGGTGCCGCGGCGTTCTTTGTGCTTGTGTCCGGTGGCGCCATCGCGGTGTTCGTCGGATGCGTGGCGCAATTCGAACTCATCGGCGAAGTGATCGCTGCCGGAAACACCTTCGACGGCTACTTCGGGCTCACCGGACTCTCGCTGCTGTACCTGCCGAACTTCGTGGTCGGCGGCGCAGCCGTGTCGGTGGGCGCGAGTGCGAACCTCGGCGGAACGGTGATCGACGCGCTGAGCACGCATGCCGGGGCCTTGCCGCCGGTGCCGATCGCCGCGGTGGTACCTGCTTCCGACCTCGGTGCGTGGGGCGCACTCTTCTTCGCGGTGCCGGCGGCGGCGGGCGTCCTGCTCGGCTGGTACACGCGCAGCGCCGACATCGTCGCTCATCTGCGCGCGATCGGGGTCGGCGCGGCGGTGGCATCGCTGCTGATGGTGGTCGCCGCCGGACTGTCGGGCGGCACCCTCGGCGAGATGGGCCACGCCGGGGTCGGGATCCCGGTGGTCGGCGTCTTCACGTTCACCTCGCTCGGTGTGGCCGCTGTGGTTACGGCGGGTCTCGCACGGCTGAAGAACTACCTCGCCGGACGTGGGTCGGCGACCGTCGACGATGACAACGCCGCCGACGACGACCTCGTCGAACCCGACTTCGATGAATCCGATCTGGAAGAAGTCGACCTGGACGAGTTGGCGGCCGACGACGCGAACGCGGACGTACCCGTCGCCGACGATGTCGATCCGACAGTCGCCGAGACGCAGGTCACCGACTGACCCGTCGCGTCGTCACCGCTTCCGACCTGCGCGTGACCGCTCGCTGCGGCACCACTACGATGTACCCGTGACATCAGCTGCCCACGACGCCCGCGTGCCCGTTGTCGTCATGGCATCCGGAACCGGATCGCTGATGGCCGCCATCCTCGAACTCGCAGCGACCGACAGCGCGTCTTTCCGCGTCGTCGGGGTCGTCGTCGACCGCGACTGCGCGGCCGCCGACCGCGCGATCGACGACGGGATCTCGGTGATCCTCTGTCAGCTCCGCGACTACGACGACCGCGACGCCTGGGACCGCGGACTCACCGCGGCAGTCGACCAGCTGGCCCCCGAGTGGGTCGTCACCGCCGGGTTCATGAAGATCCTCGGCCCCTCGTTCCTGGCGCGCTTCGGCGGCCGGATCCTCAACTCGCATCCCGCGCTGCTGCCTGCCTTCCCGGGCGCGCACGGGGTGGCCGACGCGCTGGCTTACGGCGTCAAAGTCACCGGGACCACGGTGCACCTGGTCGACGACGGCGTCGACACCGGACCGATCCTCGCGCAGCGCATCGTGGAAGTGCTGCCCGACGATACGCAAGAAACCCTCCACGAACGGATCAAAGAAGTCGAACGCATGCTGCTTCCGGAAACGGTGCATGCGGTCGTGACCCGTGGCGTTGTCACAGATGGACGAAAGGCACACATCAAGTGAATGCACCCGCAGCAGATTCCGGTACGCGCGCCGTCAAGCGCGCGCTGGTCAGCGTCTACGACAAGAGCGGTCTGACCGAACTCGCGACGGCCCTGCACGCCGCGGGCGTCGAGATCGTCTCCACCGGCTCCACCGCCAAGACCATCGCCGGCGCGGGCGTGCCGGTGGTCGAGGTCAGCGAGCTCACCGGCTTCCCGGAGTGCCTCGAGGGCCGCGTCAAGACGCTCCATCCGCGCGTGCACGCGGGCATCCTCGCCGACACCCGCAAGGACGATCACCTCGCGCAGCTCGATGAGCTCGGTGTCGCGCCGTTCGAGCTGGTCATCGTGAACCTGTACCCGTTCACCGAGACCGTCGCCTCGGGCGCCACCCCGGACGAGTGCGTCGAGCAGATCGACATCGGCGGCCCGTCGATGGTCCGCGCAGCGGCCAAGAACCATCCCTCGGTGGGCGTCGTCGTCGACCCCGCCGACTACGCGGACGTCGCGAACGCGGTCGCCGCGGGCGGCTTCACCCTGGCGCAGCGCAAGCAGCTCGCAGCCAAGGCCTTCCGTCATACCGCCGACTACGACGTCGCGGTCGCGTCGTGGATGAGCTCGGTGGTCGCGCCCGACGCGGAGTCGGACTTCCCCGTGTGGACCGGCGCCACCTGGAAGCGCTCCGCGGAGCTCCGCTACGGCGAGAACCCGCACCAGGCGGCCGCGCTGTACATCAACACCGACGCCGCTCCGGGGCTGGCCGAGGCGGAGCAGTTGCACGGCAAGGAGATGTCGTTCAACAACTACACCGACGGCGACGCCGCCTGGCGCGCCGCCTACGACCACGCTGAGCCCGCCGTGGCCATCATCAAGCACGCCAACCCGTGCGGCATTGCCGTGGGCACCGACATCGCTGAGGCCCACCGCCTGGCGCACGCCTGCGATCCGGTCAGTGCGTACGGCGGCGTCATCGCCACCAACCGCGAGGTGTCGGTCGAGATGGCCGAGCAGGTCGCCGAGATCTTCACCGAGGTCATCATCGCGCCGGGCTACGCCGACGGCGCCGTCGACGTCCTCTCGCGGAAGAAGAACATCCGCATCCTGATCGCCCAGGCGCCGACCGCCACCGGCCTCGAGATGCGTCCGGTCTCCGGCGGCGTCCTGGTCCAGGAGCGCGACGTGATCGACGCCGAGGGCGACGACGCGGCCAACTGGACGCTGGCCACCGGCGAGCCCGCCGACGAGGCGACCCTGCGCGACCTGGTCTTCGCGTGGCGCGCGTGCCGCGCGGTCAAGTCGAACGCCATCCTGCTCGCGTCGGGCGGCGCGTCGGTCGGCGTCGGCATGGGTCAGGTGAACCGCGTCGACTCCGCGCACCTCGCCGTGACGCGTGCCGGTGATCGTGCCGCGGGCGCGGTCGGTGCGTCCGACGCCTTCTTCCCGTTCCCGGACGGCCTGCAGGTGCTGATCGACGGCGGCGTCCGCGCCGTGGTCCAGCCCGGCGGATCGGTCCGTGACAACGAGGTCATCGAGGCCGCCAAGGCTGCAGGCGTCACCATGTACCTGACTGGCGCACGGCACTTCGCACACTGATCGCTCTGGAACTGCTCGGCCTCGTCGCGGCGGGTTTCGTCGCCGCGGTGGTCGGCTATGTGACCGGTCTGGCGTCGCTCGTCAGCTATCCGGCGCTGCTGGCCTTCGGCCTGAATCCGCTCGCGGCCAATGTCACCAACACGGTGGCGTTGGTCGCGAGTGGTATCGGGAGCTTTGCGAAGTCGGGCCGCGAACTCACCAGCGGCGACGGTGGTCGTTCGCTGG